>JAYULN010000348.1:0-11199 GCA_043763525.1 Hymenobacter sp. | reverse complement strand
ACCAGCTCGCGTAACTGGCTGGCTGAAAATGTATTGTCGCGCAAAAAACGGTACACCTGGTCGTGGCTCACCTCCGGCAGGTGGTCCGCCAGATGCGCGCCCGTATAATTGCGTGAGGTATTGAGCAAAAAATCAATGTAAGTGCTTTGCGTTAGCATAAAAGGTCATTTTTGGCCCAAATTACGCCCTGTGCGTAAGTCCTACTGCTGAAAATTCAAATGTGCCAGCTGACAAACCTTGTTGAACTTCAGCTCTAGTCAGCGTTACTTTGCCCGAGTGCCGCGCATTTGTAACATACACTTCATGGCTGTTGTCTGTGACGGAATAAGTAGCATGATTC
This sequence comes from Hymenobacter sp., assembly GCA_043763525.1. GTDB lineage: Bacteria > Bacteroidota > Bacteroidia > Cytophagales > Hymenobacteraceae > Hymenobacter. The sequence continues at coordinate 10,859 of JAYULN010000348.1, read as the reverse complement.
AAGATATATCTAGGGCTGCCTTGTGGATAGTACAATGTGTTCTTGTTCAAAAGATAGTTTCCTGTCTTCTGTCCCCGCAGGAATAGCATAACAGAAGCGCCTTATCCGTTAAGTTGTCCGTAGATAGACAACTGATATAGACTGTCAAAAGAAAAGCCACCCTCCATCGCCGGGATTGGGGCGCTGAGTGGCCCGCCGCCGTATGATTTGGCAATAAAGGCCTGCCCGTTAATCAGGCATCCGGCGGTGTTCTTGCCTTCCTGGGTGGCGGGCGGCAGGGTTTCTTCCGGGGTTTCTTTTTTGCAGCCACTGAATAGTAGTAAAATAGGCAGGCAATACATCAAGGTCTTCATGACAGCGCAAAATGAGATTATGAGGGTAAGAGAACGCATTGCAAGGGTACTACCTATTTGTCAAACCCAAAAAACGGAATTTGGACATTAAGGACATTAAGGACCTTAGGGCTATGGCGGAATGCCGTGAAAAAAGGCCATATAATGCATGCCAAACGGGTTTCGGAGGATGAGAAAAGGACTTTATAGTTAGTGGCTTCGCGCCGCTCGGGCAGCAGCTTGCTGCGGTTCACCACCCTTGTCAGCCAGCATGGATAAGCCGCAAATGGGCAGTTCAGTCGTACGCGAATCCCCCGCCGATGCCCTGCACTTTTCCCAGCCCGCTTCCGTACCCTGTGGCCACAAAGGGCTGCCCGTTGATGTAGCAGCCGGCGGTATTGGCCCCCGTGTGGGTGGCCGCTGGCAGGTCGGCTTCCGGGTTATCTTTCTTGCAGCCGCTGGCGACCAACACCGTGGCCAGGGCCAAACCAATAAATCGTTTCATAGGGGTAAAGCTATCAAGCGAATCCGCGCACTCGTAACGGCAGGGTTGAAACAAAGTTGGGCAATAAGATGAAGAATAAATGAAATAGGGTGGAATGGTAATACGTATGACACTTACTAATTTAATACCGCAGCTATTCCGGGCGTAACGAAAGGCTTTAGGCCAAAATGCTAACGCTACGCAATGCGGCCCCGTATCTATGTCTGGGATATAAATTATCCGTAAAGTTTAGATTGTCAAGTTCATTACCCGTTGTATAGTCGCCAACACTAAGTAGGTAGCCAGTATTAAGTAGTCAGTAGTCGGATATCAAAGTACTGTCAATCAAGATTTAATATTGGGTCTGACTACCGAATACTTATGTTCGACTACTTAGCAACCAACTGCCTCATTAGCAACGCAAAGCCCCCGCCTCAATACTGAAGCGGGGGCTTTGCACTCAAACAATATCCGGCCTATTCCATGCTGCGGAATTCATCGTCTTTCGAGCGGAAGCTCCGGTCGGAAGCCTGTGCGCCGTGGTCGGTGTGAGCCGAAGCGCTGGGGCTGCTATCGCTACGGCCACTGCCCGAATGGATGCCGGTGTTGCCAGTTAACTTTGGGGCGCTGGCATCGGTGCTGGAGCTAGTGCTGCTGCCGAAGTGGCTGCCGCTATTGGCATAAGGAGCGCCGCTATCGGAGCGGCCGGTGGTGCCGGCGGCCGGACGGCGGCCGGTGCTCGCATCGGGGGCTTGGTAGCCATAGCGGCGGCGGCCGTAGCTGCCGGCATCGCGCTGGCGGCCATAGTTGTAAGGGCTACTTTCGCTGCTCTCCGACTTGCCCTTGCGGGTGGCCAGCCAAGCAATGCCGCCGGCCAGAATAGCGCCGCCCACTACTTTCTGGGTCATGCTGAGGCCGTTTACTTTGTCGAGGGCGCGGGTGCCGAGGTCTTTGAGCGATTGGGGCAGCTGGTTCACGCTGTCGAGCACGCCGGAGTCTTCAATCCATTTTTTGCCGCTGTTCGGGGCCGTGTCGAGCAGGGTGCCTTGCGGGGCGTTGGTTTGCTGGCCTTCGCCCTGGCGGTTGTCGCCGGCGTTGGCCGTGGTCTGGTGCTGGGCATCGGGAGTAGGGGCAGAGCTTTGGGCGCTGGGCGTGGGAGCCAATTTGCGCGGGGAAGCAGCGGCACCGCTGGCCGTGCCGGTGGTGCCCGGCGTGGTGGATTTCTGGTCGGTGCGGCCGGTATTGGTTGGGTTCGGGGTCCCGAACTGGTCTTGCTGGTTATCCATGAGTATGAGCGGGAATGGGAAGTGAAGAGAAAAGAATACCGCCCGGCACCATAGCGCGAAGGGCGTGTGATTTATTCGTAATCAGTTGCCGGTTAGTTGCAATCCGCCGGTTTTATTTTGGATAAAGGCAACCAGCCAACCGCTACCGTTGGGCTTGCGCGTGGCGCGGCAGCGGGCGCAGTACGTGGGTGGGGTCGGCCAGCACCACGCGGCGGGCTTCTTCGCGGGCTTCCACCTCGTACTTGTTGTGGTAGTAGCCCACGCGGGCCGATTCGATGAGGTACTTCCAGAGGAAGGGCAGCAGGCCATTTTCCTGGTACTGGCGCAGGTGCACGGCCTCGTGGGCCACCCACTCGGCATCGGCCAGAAACTCCTCGCGGGAGGCCCCGCTCAGGTGTACCGTTTGGCCCACCACCATGGCCACGCGCCGGGCCTTGAGCACGCGGCGGGCAATGAAGGCGAGGGGAGAATTGGTCCAGGTCCGGAGCTTTTGCATGGGTGGGGAATACAGGAGGGTTTTGGCTGCGCAGACACGATGCAGATATGCGCTTGGTTGCAAGCAATAAGGGTGACTTTTATAGATAAAATTATCTTTTGTAAAGTATTCTTGCTTTTTTTAAAGAAAAAGTGTCGGACTTACCAAAAGTTTGCCCTAGCTTTACCCTGGCACCTGTTCTACGAACAATAGAAATTATCGGGTACAGCTTCTTTTCATCACCTCCTCACTCGGCTTCGCTCAGCCTTGCCTATCGCCTAAGAAAGCTACTACCCCGGCTCTTCCGCCCTCACGTTGGAACCCGGATTTTTTGCCCCAACCCTAACGACGGACAATGAAACACAGCCTCCTGTATTGCCTCGCCGCTACCTCGCTGGCCCTCTCCTTCTTCTTTGAACGCGCCCCCGAAGCTTCGGTTACGGCCCGTGCCATTGCGGCACCGGTCGTGGCCGAAGCTTCGCTGCTTCCGGCCCTGACGATAGGAGCGCCCGCCCCCGAGCCCCGCGACCCCAGCAACCCACCGGCCACCAAGCCCACGCCCGCCGAGCTGGCCGCCTCCCGCGACTCACTCACCTACCACTACTACGCCCAAACCCTGGGCCTGCACCTGGCCTTCGACGAAAACAAGGACCTGCTGCGCTCGGTAACCGACTGGATTGGTACGCCCTACCGCTACGGCAACAACTCGCGCCACGGTACCGATTGTTCGGGCTTCGTTACCCGCGTGTTCCGCGAGGTGTACGGCATCACGTTGCAGCGCTCGTCGCGCTCCATATTTTCGACCACCAAGCACGTGGCCAAGAGCGAGATGCAAACCGGCGACCTGGTGTTTTTTCGCCGGGGCCACGGCCCGATTTACCACGTGGGCATTTACCTGAAGGACGGTAAGTTTGCCCACTCGGCCTGCAACGGCGGCGTGATGGTGAGCTCGCTGCACCAGGACTACTACCGCCGCAATTTCTACGCCGCCGGCCGCGTGCGTGCCGCCGAAGAGGCCACGGCCGAATAAGTTACCCAATTTCTGCGAAAGAGGCAAAGCGCCCGGTCATCGTGGCCGGGCGCTTTTTTGTAGCTGACAAGGGCGCTTGGGTAATAAAAAACAAGTGGCCATTAAACCCGCTATAAATTTAGTGGTCATTGATAAGCAGCTGAATGTGAACGCGGCAGTTGGCCGCTTTTGGGTATCTCCGATTTCGCTCCAGGTCTTTTTCGTGTTTGCTTATGAACCGTCGACATTTCCTCCAACGAAACGCCACCGTGCTGCGCGCTCCGGTGGCCGTGGTTGCTACCGGGCCGGTTCCGGCAGTGGCCTCAGAAACGGCTCCCGCCCAAACCGACCCGCCCGAAAAGGTGAGCCGATACGCCAACAAGACCCTACCCACGGGCCTGGCGCGGGCCACCAGCACGCTCGCGCCCTACGCTGGCCCGTGGGGCTACGCCCAGGCCGCACACCTGCTGCGCCGTTCGCTGTTTGGCCCTACCCGCACCGATATTCTCACGGCGGCCGGCTCCAACCTCACGGCCGTGCTGAACGGGCTGTTGACGGCCCCCGCCGCGCCCGCGCCCCCCGTGAGCGTGTCGGCCACCGATACCAGCGTGGCCATCGGCCAGACCTGGACGGCCCAAACCTTCGACCAAAACTTTGAGGGCGTGCGCCGGACTTCGCTGCGCGACTGGTGGCTGGGGCAGATGGTGGGCCAGGGCACCTCGCTGGCCGAGAAGATGACCCTGTTCTGGCACAACCACTTTGTGGTGGAGTTGGGCAATATCAACGATGCCCGCATGGGCTACGAGTATTGCCGGCTGCTGCGCCAGCACGCGCTGGGCAACGTGAAGCAGCTCGCCAAAGACGTGACCGTGACCCCGGCCATGCTGCGCTATCTCAACGGCAACCAGAACACCGGCGGCGCGCCCAACGAGAACTACGGCCGCGAGCTGCTCGAACTGTTCACGGTGGGCAAGGGGCCGCTCATCGGCCCCGGCAACTACACCAACTACACCGAGGCCGACGTGCAGGCCGCCGCCAAGGTGCTCACGGGCTGGCGCGACAAGGCCGCGCCGGTGGGCAGCTACTTCACGGCCAGCCGGCACGATGCCACCACCAAGGTATTTTCGGCGGCCTTTGGCAACGCCAGCATTGCGCCCAACGGGGCCAGCGAGTACCAGGACCTCCTCAACCTGATTTTTCAGCAGGCCGAAACGGCGCGCTTTCTCATGCGCAAGCTTTACCGCTGGTTTGTGTATTATGTGATTGATGCCCAGACGGAAACGGACATCATTCAGCCCCTGGCTACGCTCCTCATTCAGAATAGCTTCGAGGTAGCGCCGGTGCTGCGTGCCCTGCTGGGCTCGGAGCATTTCTTCGACGCGGCCAACGTGGGCTGCCTCATCAAGAGTCCGCTCGATTTCACGGTGGGCCTGCTGCGGCAAATGGAGGCAGGGTTTCCGCCGGCCAGCAGCGTGGTGGCCCAGTATGGCATGTGGAACTACCTCAACGCTTTTTCCTATGTGCAGCAGCAAACCCTGGGCGACCCGCCCAATGTGGCCGGTTGGGCCGCCTACTACCAAACCCCGCAGTACCACGAGCTGTGGATAAACGCCGTGACGCTGCCGCGCCGCAACCAGGCGACGGACCTGTTCATCAGCAGCGGCTATACCCGCAACGGGGCTAAACTCGTGATTGACCCGCTGGCGCTGGTGCTGGCCCTGCCCGCCGCCACGGCTTCGGACTGCAACCTGCTTATCGCCGAATTTGTGAGCCTGACAGTACCCATCGCCCTTACCGCCACGCAGGTAGCTTTTCTGAAAGCGGCGCTGCTGCCCGGCCTGCCCGATTTCGAGTGGACCGTGGAGTGGAGCCAGTACCTGGCCGCCCCCACCAATACCACCAAAAAGGCCGCCGTCACTACCAAGCTGCAAGCCATGCTGCGCGCCCTGATGGGCTTGGCCGAGTACCATTTGAGTTAACCTGTCATTGCGAGGACGAAGGACGGAGCAAGAAGCAAGCCGTCCTGTAAAAGCGACCAACCCAACCAACTGAAAAACTTAAGGTTGCTCCTCCAAAGCGGATTCATCACGTCTTAAAAATGTCTGAGTGCCAGAGGACGGATTGCTTCGTCCTTCGTCCTCGCAATGACAATTCCATCATTATGAAGCGTCGCGAATTTATCCAGACCACGGCGGCCGCTACGGCCGGCACTGCCTTTCTGAGCGGGCTGCCCATCGGTGCCTACGGCTATTCGGCCGAGCTGGCCGCCCTCACCAATGCCACCACGCAGTCGGATAAGGTGCTGGTCATCATTCAGCTGCAAGGCGGCAACGATGGGCTGAACATGATTATTCCGCTCGACCAGTACTCGGCCCTGATGGCGGCCCGGCCCACCATTGCCCTGCCCCAGAGCGCGGTGCTGCCCCTCACCACGGCCACGGGCATTCACCCGGCCATGGCGGCGCTGCACAACCTGTACCAGAACGGCCAGATGGGCGTGGTGCAGAGCGTGGGCTACCCAACTCCCAACTTCTCGCACTTCCGGGCCACCGATATCTGGACTTCGGGCTCCGACTCGAACGTGACCACGCCCACGGGCTGGGCCGGCCGCTACCTCGACGGCGAGTTTCCGGGCTTTCCCACTGGCTACCCCAGCACCCAGAACCCCGACCCGCTGGCCATCAGCATCGGTTCGGTGGTGAGCAACTGCGTGCAGGGCCCCGCCGTGAACATGGGCATGGCCATTGCCAGCACGTCCTCTTTCTATCAGTTGCTTAGCGGTGCCGTCGATGCGGCCCCCAACACGCCGGCCGGCCATGAGCTCACGTTCATTCGCCAGGTGGTGAGCCAGACCCAGGTGTACACCACCACCATTCAGGCGGCCGCCCGGCGGGCCCAGAACCTCTCGCCGCTCTACCCCACGGCGGGCCAGAACTCGCTGGCCGACCAGCTCAAAATAGTGGCCCAGCTGGTGGCCGGCGGCCTCAGCACCCGCATCTACGTGTGCCAGCTTGGCGGCTTCGATACCCACACGCTGCAAGTGCCCGCCACGGGCAGCACCAGCACCGGCACCCACGCCAACTTATTGGGCAAAATTGCCGAAGCCGTGAATGCCTTTCAGGATGATTTGCGCCGCCTCGCCATTCAGGACCGGGTGGTGGGCATGACGTTCTCGGAGTTTGGCCGCCGCATCAAGGCCAATTCGGGCTACGGCACCGACCACGGCGCGGCGGCCCCGCTGCTGGTATTCGGCACCAAGGTGAACCCCATCGTACATGGTGCCAACCCCACGCTGCCCGCCAACGCCGACGTGAACGACAACATCAACATGCAGTATGATTTCCGGAGCATCTACACCAGCATTTTGCAGGATTGGTTTCAGGTAACGCCGGCTACGCTCACGCAGCTCTTTGGGCGCGGCTTCCCCTACGTGCCGGTGCTGCGGCCCAACGCCCTGGCCACGACCAAAGGAATGGAGGTGGCCGATTTCACGGTGTACCCTAACCCGGCCGCGTGCGATGGCCGCACCACCGTGGCCTACGACAGTGCCGGCGGCCACGTCCAAATTGTGCTGCTCGACACCCTGGGCCGCGAGGTGCGCCGCGCCGTGGACCGCGTGCTGCCCCGCGGCCCCCAGCAGCTGCCCGTCGACCTGAGCGGCCTGGCCGCCGGGGCCTACTACTGCCAGGTGCGCGAGGCCCAGCGCAGTGGCTCGCGCATTGTGGTGGTGGAATAAAAACGCGAAGGAATAGCTAATGCCCGGCAATAAATGGAGCTAATCAGTAAGTGGTTAGGCCCATTTATTGCCGGGCATTTTGCATGAATATGCCTCAAAATACAGCCCGGCACCGCGCTTTTGCGTACAGCTTTTTTGGGGCGGCAGCCCATTCCCTTCACCTCCTCCCTTCAGTTTTTATTATGGAAGCGCAAATCGAACAACAGCTCGACAAAATTCTGCCCGAAGACCTGGCCCGTACTTTTGAGAGTGCCTACCACGTGTTTCAGGGCCAAACCGAGCACATGGATGACCTGCTGAAGCACGGCGGCGTGCTGTTGCGCAAAGCCGCCCAGCGGTTCACGCCCACCCAAATGATAGTTGGCATCGCGGCCCTGGCCGCCGTAGCCGTGGTGCTCGTAAATCGTGCCAGCCACGACGACCACGAGGGCGAAGCCCACGACGTGAGCCACCGCGACAACAAGCAGCTGGCCGGCAAAGACCAAACCAACGGCAACAAGTAAGCGCGCAAATTCAGGTTTGAGCCAAAAAAGCAGCCTCAGCAATGGGGCTGCTTTTTTTAATTGGTTCCGGTTTCGTTAACTGCCGGTTTCACGGAAATGGGGGGTTGATGGTCCCGTTTCCGTCGCGAAGATTTGCCTGCGTGTCTTCGGTTGCCGACCTCAGCTCTTTGGTAGTGTTTGTTTTGTCTTTGGGCTCTTCATTGGCCTCTGCTTCGTCTTTGACTTCTTCCTCAGGTTCGTCTTTAGGACGGGGGGCCTGCGCAAAATGCCAGCCACCGTGGCCGTGCCCCGAAACCGATATCGACCAGCCCGCAGGCTTCGGAACTGTCTTTTCGGGGTGGGTGGCTACCCCGTTGGCCGAGCGGCGCGAAGTAGTTGTTCCGGCCTCGTAAAAAAGACCCAGGCGCACGAAACAGGGCGTGGCAAACGTGGTGAAAGGCCCGGCAAAGGGCTGCGGAAAAGAGGGGCTCAGTTGCATGATTTCTGAAAAAAAGACCAATAGCTGGCCGTTGATGCTTCGGCAGCTGACCGCCGCAGGGTAGCGTTGGGCCAAGAGCCAGCTTAAGCAGCCGCGATATTTTCACGAACTGCATCGTGGCTTTATAAATTAAATTACTGCTGTTACGCAGTAACCTTGGGTTCAAGCGACGCTGGGGGTGTAGCGCGAACTTTGTTGTTCGTATTCCCGTGCCGTTCGGGCGGCTTTACTGGCGCGAGGACGCGAACTACAGAGTTCGCGCTACAACCTGCCGCGTAACAGCAGTTAAATTATTATCAATATATAAAATAATATTGATAATAATTTGTTAAGACCAGGGAGGGCATTGCCCGGTGCCAAAGCGCCGGTACCCGAAAGTTCATGCACGGGGTGTAAGACCTCAATCCATTGTGTATGCTGCCTCGCCTACTCCCGCTGAAACCAACCGTTAGCGTAACGTCCAGGCGGTGAGTACGCGTGGGTTTTGCTCCTTAGCCGAGCGCAGAAACACCAGCTCATCGAGCTGCCCCACGCGCCAGGTTTCCAGCAAGTTATTGTAGAAGGGCGAGCCGGGGTTGCCGCTTTGGCCGCCGGGGTACACGCCGTAGGCGCGCACCCGCGGGCCCAGCGCCACCACCATGCGCCAGGAGGGGCCATTGCGCTCGGAAGTGGCGTTCACGATGCCCGCCCCGCCGCCGCAGTCCACGTTCATCTGCCCGAAGCCGGGGAGCTGGAGCAGGTGCAGGATGTCGGTGCTTTTCTGGCTGGCCCAGCGCCACTTGGGCGAAAGCGGGCCAAACTTGCGGGTGAGCGAGTCGACGGCGAAGCGCAGGCTTTGGCGGGCCAGCTCGGGCAGGGTTTCGCGGGTGGGCGTGCGGCGGTCGTCAATCCAGGGCGAGGCAGGCTCGTTCAGAATGAGGTTGTTGGTGCGGTCGCGGGCGGGGTAGCGCATGGCGGGCGCTTTGATGTCGGTTGGGAAGTCGTCGTCCCAGAGGCGCTTCACGAGGTTGCTGTACCAAAGGTTGAACACGCTGGGACCAATGGCATCGGCGGTGTATTGGTAGCGCCAGCGGCGCATTTCGGTCAGCACCCGGGCCTCGGGCGCGTTGGCGGCGGGCGGAGTCGCTCCGGTGGCCGGCGTGCTCACCAAGGCCAGCATTCGGGGCAGCATCAGCTGGGCGTTGAGGTCGAGCATGTCGTTCTGTAGCCGGCGCAGGCTGTCGGCCGTCACCTGCCGCATAGCCTCCAGGCGCTGGTTGATGCGGTGGCCGCGCTCGTAGCTGCCAAAGCTCCAGTTGAGGTAATACGGATAATCCGGCCCGGCCGAAAACTGGTTGGCCGAGCTCACGAAGCCCCGCGCCGGGTTCTTCACGTGGGGGTTTTGGGCCTGCGGAATCCAGCCCTGCCAGTCGTAGGCCGGGTCGGTACCGTCGAGAATAAACTTGCCCTGGTCGTGCCATTTCAGCGGAAAATGGCCGTTGGGCCAGATGGCAACGTCGCGGGCATTATCGGCGAAAATGAAGTTCTGGGCCGGCGAGCCGTAGGTGGCCAGCGCGGCCGTGTAGTCGGGGTAGGCGCGGGCCCGGTTCAGCTGGTAGAAGGTGAGTACCTCGTTGGCCCCGTCGTGGGCGGTCCAGCGCATGGCGTGGCCAATGGGCGTTTGGGGCAGGAAGGGCTTCTCGGGCTTGTCGTACACCACCGGGCCGTGGTGGGTGTAGAGCACGGTGTCGAGCAGGTCGGGCCGGCCCCGGATTTTGATGCGCTCGACCACGCGCCGCACGGGTTTCCAACGGCCGTCGTGCCAGTACTCGCGCCGGGTGTGGTCCCTGAATTTCAGTTGGTAGAAGTCCAGCACGTCGGCCGCCACGTTGGTTACGCCCCAGGCCACCTGCTCATTAAACCCGATGATGACTGCCGGCGCGCCGGGAATGGTCACGCCGTACACGTTCACACCCGGCGTGCTCAGCTGAATCTGGTACCAGATGCTGGGCAGGTTGAGTTGCAAGTGCGGGTCGTTGGCGAGCAGCGGGTAGCCCGAGGCCGACTTGCTGCCGCTCACCGCGAAGTTGTTGGAGCCCAGCTCGGCATCGGGCTCGGTGCGCAGCTGGTTGGCTGCGTAAGCAGCATCAAACGACCTGGGCGCGGCCGGCACCGGCAACGGCTTGAAATCGAGCGGCGTGCCCACGGGCACGATGGGGTCTTCGCGCGTCGGATAATCGGGAAATAAGTCTTTCGTCACGGCCGCGCCGTACTTGCCCAGGATGTTGCTCATCCGCAAATCGTCGGTACGCCCGCTCAGGTCCCAGGCCATGAACTTGAGCAGCAAGGCGCATTTCAGCGGTTGCCAGGGCTCGGGCCGGTAGTCAAGCAGCTTGTACTCGAAGGGCAGCGTGGCCGGCGTTAGCTGGCTGATGTAGGCATTCACGCCGGCCGAGTATGACTCCAGCACCACGCGCGTAGTTGGGTTGGTCATCATCACCTTCAGCGAGTTGGCTGCGCCGAAGGGCAGGCCCATGCGCCGGAAAAACCGGTCTGTCTCCAGTCGGGCCGGGCCTA
>JAYULN010000347.1:0-4457 GCA_043763525.1 Hymenobacter sp. | reverse complement strand
GGGCCTCGCGCAGGGCGAAGCGGCCGCTGGTGCCGTCGGGCAAGGGCAGGGCCAGCACCAGCGGGGCGGCGCCGGCCTGCGCTTCGGGCGGGGCCGTGGCCAAGGCGGCGCGCAGGCCGGGCTCGTCGAGGGTCAGGGCCGAGGCTCGCGTCAAATCAGTAACCAACGGCGAGGCGATGGCCGCCGCGCGGGCGGCGGCATCGACCCGGAAAAAGGCGGGGGCCGGCCGCTGCTGGCCGTGCGCCCCCAGCGTCAGGCCCAGGGCAGCAAACAGTAGCACGCCATAGTGGCGCAGGCCCGGGCCGGAGCCCGCAATCGTTGCCGGCCGCTGGCGGGCGGCGAGGGCGTGGTAGGGTTGTGTCATAGGAAAAAGATGAAGGATGAACAGTGTCGCTGGAAGCGGCGTAAGCCGCTGGGGATGTGGGCCGCACCAAGCATAACGGGCCGCACGAATGGCCCCGGAATCAGATGACTGGCTAAGAGGCTATTTGAGTTAGTTTACTCAGGTTAACTAGCTAATTTTCAACATAAAGGCAACTATTTTCCTGTCTTCCAGCTAACCGCTGGCACCTGCTTGGCGGAAAGTTGGCCCGTTTGCAGCAACGACTGCCCCTGAAGTATCTGTTGGGGCAACAGAAGGCTTTTTTGAAGACCACTAACTCAAACAGGAGCTTCTAAGACCATGGCTACCTCTTCGGGTAACAAAACCGTTAAACTCGCCACCAAAATGGTAGCCCGATGCACAGAATGCTATTTCTCAAAAATATTGAGGCGGAAATTGTCCAGACGTTAAATGTATGCAGAATACCAAATAAAAGCAGTGAATAGCATTAAGCAGGACTTACGCAAACCTACTCTACCCTATAATTTTTCAACCATTTGACTTGCAGATTTTTGAAACTATCAGAGGGCCTCTGTTGCCTGTTTGCGGGGGGCTACTAAACGGGGCGGGCCAACCTTGGTGGTTCCAACGCCTTCAAGCCCCTCCCGCCCCGTGAAATAACGCCTCATCGCTAAAATTACGACCGTTTTACAGCGGGTACCCCTGGTGGACCACCTCTCGCGGCGAAAGTTTATCGCCCAATTTGTTATCGGTCTGATAAAAAGCCGCAACGTGCAATTTCGCGAGGTGGCCCAGCACCTGAACGACACGACCAAACCGGCCTCGAATGAAACCCGGATTCAACACTTCTTTCGCACCGTGGCCCTCGACTACGTCGCCCTGGCCCGGCTCTGGTCGTCTGCTTAATTGCCCGCCACGGGCAAGCTGCGCCTGTGCCTGGACCGCACCGAATGAGATTTTGGCTAGTGTCTGGTCAATATCCTGCTCCTGACCGTGGGCTGCGGCGCGTGGCAGGTGCCCTTCTATTGGGAACTGCTCGACAATCGCAGCGGCAATTCCAACGCCGCCCAGCGCATCGCCGTGCTCGCGGTCTGCGTGGCCGTGCTGGGCCGCGGGCGCATTGGGTTGGTGCTCGGGGACCGCGAATTTGTCGGTCAGGTATGGCTGAAGTGGCTCAGAGACAACGGCCTGAATTTTGTTATGCGCCTGCCCAAGCACCACTTGCTGACCACTGAAAGGGGGGAACGCCGCGCCATTGCCGACCTGGGCCTGGCCGTGGGGCAGGTCCGGTGCTTGGCCCGGGTCCAGGTCGATGGCGTGTGGGGGTAAGCCTGGGTCAAAGCGCTGGCCGACGGGGAATTTCTCTTTCTCTTTGGCACGTCCGGCCTGACTTCGCTGGGGCAGTTTTATGCCAAATGCTGGACCATTGAACAGTGCTTTCAGAACCTAAAAGGAAAGGGATTTTAACCTGGAAAACAGCCACTTGCGCTGCCATGATAAATTGCGTAAACTTGTCGCCCTCGTCAGCCTGGCCTACGCCTTTTGCCTGAGCGTGGGCCAGGCGGCGGACCGACGCCAGCCGCTGGCGTACAAAAACCACGGCCACCGTGCCACGAGCCTGAGCCGCCACGGCTTGAACATCGTGCGCCAACTCACCCGCCCCGAAACGAATACCGCAACCAAGCTGGCCCAAATGGTCGAAGCCTTATTGGAGTGGCTTATCAGGCAAATCACTGTATATCAAATGCCTGTAAAAATCGTAGGGTAGAGTAGCGAACCGCACTAATGTGTATGTGAGCACCCCCGGCCGCGCCCCAGCCGGGGCGCGGGCTCGAAACCTTTTTCCCGCGGTTCAACTTAAAGTTTTCATCAATGCCCTGAGCCTCCCGCACGCGCGGACAGGGCCGGGTTGCGCGGCGATGAAGCATGTTTCTACCCATACATCTTTTGCTTTTTTTTATGGGACTTTACCATGTTGCCCTCCTGCTCTAATACGGCCATCCGTATTTTATTAATCGAAGACGAGGCCGTGCTGGCCCTCGACCTGTGCGACCTCTTGCAAGCCGAAGGCTACCAGGTCGTGGGCATCGCCGACAACGGCCCGGCCGCCCTGGCCCTCTACCAGGCCCACTCCATCGATTTAGTGCTCTGCGACATTCGCATCCAGGGACCCTGGGACGGCATCGAAACCGTGACCCGGCTGGCGAGGCCCGGCCGCCCCGTCCCGGTCATCTACCTCTCCACCTACTCGGACCGGACCACCCGCGAGCGGGCCCTGCAAACCCTGCCCGCAGCGTATCTGCTCAAGCCCGTCACCCCCGAAAGCCTGTGCGTGGCCGTCGAGTTGGCCCTGCACACACTGAGCTGCCAGCCGGCCGCCGCCGCCCCGGCCCCGAGCCCGGTTCCCCTCGGCCCCGAACCCGTGCTGCGCCTGGGCGAAACCATCTTCATCCGGCACAACTACCGGTTTGTGCGGGTGCAGCTGGCCGACATTCTCCTGCTCCAGGCCGACAACACCCACACCCTGCTGGTAACCGAAAGCCAGAAATATGCCCTGCGCCTCACCATGGGCCATCTGCTGGACCGCCTGGCCAACCCCCAGCTGGTGCGCGTGCATCGCTCCTACGCCGTGAACATTGACCGGGTCAATTCCTTCACGGACCAGGAGCTGACCCTGGCCGACCAAACGGTGCCCATGAGCCGGCAGTACCGCGACGATTTTCTGCGCTGCTTCGCCTGCCATTGAGGGGGTGAGGTGACGTAAGGCCGGCCCGCCAGAACAGCAGAACTTGAGGCTCGGCATTTGGGCACTCCCCCCTCTCAACCTTTTACGATGCGATACTTACTGGCTTCCCTCCTATTAATTGGCTGCCTGCTGGCCAGCGCCACCGCCACGGCGGACATCCGCCGGGCCGCGCCGCCCGCCGCCGCCGACACCGCCCAGATAACCCGCCTGCTGCGCCAAAGCGAGCAGCTGGCCAGCGCGGGCCGGTTCGAGCCCGCCCGCCCGCCCCTCGCGGCGGCCCTGCGGCTGGCCCAGGCCACCGGGCTCCCGGAGGTTATCAGCCGGGTGCTCTTCGCGGAGTACTTTCTGGCGCACCGGGAAGGCAAATTTGAGGAAGCCATTCAGGCGGGCGAGCAGGCGCTGGTGCTGCTGCGGGGCCACCCGGCCTATGCGGCGCAGGCCCGCATTCTGGTCGGCCTGGGCAATACCTACGGCACCAGCCACGACATGGTGAACGCCACCCGCTACTTTCAGCAGGCCCTCACGTTAGCCCAGGCGCACGGCATCCCGCGGTCGGAAGCGCAGGCCTACGCGGGGCTGGCCGTCATGGCGGGCATGCAGCAGCGGTTTGCGGAAACCATCCGCGACAACGACCGGGCGCTGGCCATTTACCAGCGCCTGGGGGCCGACGGGCTCTACTTTCACGTCCTCATCAACCAGGCCGTGGGCTACCGGGAAGTGAAGCGGTTTGCCGACTCGGAGCGTGCCTTCCGGCAGATTATCCGCTACGCCGAGCAGCAGCACGACCAACCCGTGTTGGCGTATGCCCGCGCCAATTTCACCACTACCCTCCTGCGCATGGGCAAGCTCACGGAAGCCGAGCAAGTAGCCCGACAGGCCCTGCGCGATGCCCGCAGCAGTCCCAACCAAGTGTATCTCAAGCTGGGCATCTACGAGGCGCTGGCCGAAATGAAGGAGCGCCAGGGCAACTATCAGCTCGCGCTGGCCAACAACCGGCTGGCCGCCGCCTACCAGGATACGCTCATGAACGAGCAGCGCGCCAAGGAGCTGGTGGCCACCGAAACCCGTTTCCGCACCGCCGAAAAGCAACGGCAGATTACCGGACTCTCCCTCGAAAACGCGCGCCAGCGGCGGCGGTTCTGGTGGCTGCTGGCCGGCACCCTGGGCTTGGTCGGGCTCATGGGCCTGGCGGGCGGGCAGTACCGGATAATCCGAAAAAAAAACCGCCAGCTGCTGCTCACCACCCACCTCATCGAGGAGCGCAACCAACGCATCACGGCCCAGGCCGACAAGCTCACGCTGCTGATGCGCGAGCTGCACCACCGCGTCAAAAACAACCTGGCCATCGTGGCCAGCCTGCTGCGCCTG
>JAYULN010000346.1:0-11215 GCA_043763525.1 Hymenobacter sp. | reverse complement strand
GCGGCCAGGGTCAGGTTCAGGCGGGTGGTGTTGCCCAGCGTCAGGTACACGCCGCCCACGGTCTGGGCCTTGTAGCCCACGTAGGTTACCAGCACTTCGTAAGGCCCGCCGGGGGCCAGGTTCGGAATATTAAAGCCGCCATCGACTTCGGTGGCCGTGCCGCGCTTGGTGCCGGTGGGCACGTGCGTGGCCACCACCGTTACCCCAATCAGCTCTTCCCCTTTATCGGAGGTAATTTTACCGCTCAGGGCCGATGAGGTAACCTGCGCCGCCGCCACCTGCGCCCAGGCCAGCAGCACGAGGAGGAACAGTTGCGTAAAAATGTTGCGAATCGACATAACGAAAGGGGTTGATTTCGGGCACAAAGGTCTGACCCCGTAACGCCTACCCCACCCTGATGGGCGTTTCCTAATTGTTGTATTTCAACATCTTATTTAACACATCGGTAACATTGCTTCGCCAAAAGCACCCCGCCGCGCTCCCCTTCAGCGGCGGCAGCTTCCGGTTCTGACTCAGATAGGCGTTTCTTTGCTTCGTCCTTCCCTGGTTCGGGTGCTGCAACCGCCTGATTGCTGAAAAGCCCGAAACGAGGCCGCGCTCCTGGCCCGTTGTTTCAGGCTCCTTGCTCATTCTTAATTGCCCGTTGATAAAGATGCTTATTTCCATGACTGGCTACGGCCAGGCCCACCGCGAAACCGACACCTACACCGCCACCGTCGAGCTGAAATCCCTCAACTCCAAAACCCTCGACCTCACCCTGCGCCTGCCCCGGTTTCTGCTCCCGCACGAGCTGGAAATCCGCAACACCATCAGCAAAGCCCTGCTGCGCGGCAAAATCAACCTCAACCTCGATTTTCTACGGCCCGCCGCCACCCGAGCGGCAGCCACGCTCAATAAGGAAGCCCTCATCACCGCCTACCACGAGCTGCAAGCCGTGGCCCAAAGCCTGGGCCTGCCCACCGGCGAAGCTACCCTGCTGGCTGCCCTGCGCCTCCCCGGTATCGTTCCCAGCGCCGCCGAAGCCCGCGAGGCCGAGCCCGTCGCCGAAGAAATTGCCTGGCACGAGCTCCAGCCCTTGCTCACCCAAGCCCTGGCCGCCATGCAGCAGTTCCGGCAGGACGAGGGCCGCACCCTCACCGTCGAAATCCTGGGCTACATCGCCACCATCCGCCAGCAGCTGGCCGCCGTGGAGGAGCATGACCCCGCCCGCATCGAGCACGTGCGCCAGCGCCTGGCCGGCCACCTGGCCGAACTCACCAGCCACGAGCAGTTCAACGCCACCCGCTTCGAGCAGGAAGTGCTCTACTACATCGAGAAGCTCGACATTGCCGAGGAAAAAGTACGCCTCGCCGCTCATCTCGCTTATTTCGAGCAGGCAATCCACCACCCCGACGAGGCCGTAGGTAAGAAGCTCGGTTTCCTGGCCCAGGAGATTGGGCGCGAAATCAACACCATCGGCTCCAAGGCCAACGATGCCACCGTGCAGCACCTGGTAGTGGGCATGAAGGAGGAACTCGAAAAAATCAAGGAGCAACTGAATAACATCTTGTAATTCAACCACCTAATCGCCCAAATCGGGGTCAGCAACGCAGCCACCCCGATTTGGGCAAATGCTGCAAAATTGAACTTTTACGATTATTTTTTTATAATCACCCATCCGAATAAATCTTTTTTACTGAGCAGCTGTGGTATGATTTATCAAAAATTTAATCTATCTTCAACCTCCCGATTATCAACACTTTATTAACTATTACCACACATTGCCACTTGGAATCTAAAAAAAATAAGCAATATTCGTTGGCCGAAAGTTGGAAGTTTGAATAATGTATCTAACTTAGCTCGATGAAAAACACCTTAGCTACCTCACTCTTTATCCACATTAGCATGAAATCTACGCTTTTATTCTGTATCCTGGGCTTGTTACTCACGGCCGCGCGCCCCGCCTCCGAAATTGAATTGGTTAAGAAGCGCGTACTAAGCGAGCGGGTTGAAATCCTGATTCCCAAAGGCTTCGAGGTAATGACCGAGCAGCAGATGGATTTCGCCTACGCCAAAGCGCAAAGCCGCCCCAGCGTTATTTTCACGAACAACAACCTCATCAGCCTCGCCTTCAACTACAGCGACAACGATGCCGACCAAGACATGGTCGACATCTACGCCGCTTCGTTTGGCAAGACTTACCACAAGCAGTACAAGGATGCCGTTTGGTTTGGCGACGGTGTGAAAAACATCAACAACCGCAAGGTGGGCTACCTCGAATTCATGAAGCCCGAAATGGGCCACGAGGTGTACACGCTGGTGTTCTTCACCGACGTAGAAGGCAAACTGATGATTTGCACCTTTAACTGCGCCGACCGTCAGAAGCCCGAGTGGGAGCCCATCGCCAAGCAAATTATGCTTTCGCTGAAAGCCAAGGGCTAAGATTACTATAGTTGCTATCTTATCAGTCGGTAGTCGGACCTCGGTTCGGCTACCGATTTTTTTTGTGGCCCTGGGTAATGTTTCGCGAGGGTGCCGGGGTATAAAAGAACCTCAGCGCCTGGGCTTGCTGAGGGGCAGCCGGAAATGAGGGCCAGCCAGGGCCGGGGCTTTGGCGGCGGGCGCGGCGCCCAGCTCATCCAGGAAATCGCGCACCAGCCTGGTGGTTCCGGCAAAGCCGGCCAGCGACAGCGCTTTGGGCAGGTCGTTCACATCGTGGTAGGCGGGGCTGCCGCCACGGGTGTAGAGGTAGAACGCGGGCACACCGGCTTCGGAAAAGGGGAAGTGGTCGGAGATGGCGGCGCGGCCGCGCGGCGCTAGCTGGGGCAGGTAGTGGTGGGCCTCGTTCAGGGCCACGAGGCGGCGGTAGGGCGCTTCCAGCACCCGGCCGTTCACGACGGTGGCCCCGAGCTCGCCGGTGCCCAGCAGGTCGAGGTTGACGAGGAAGCGAATGCGCTTAAGCGGTACCAGCGGGTGCGCCACGAAGTAGCCGGAGCCCAGCAGGCCGGCTTCCTCACCCCCAAAAAGCAGAAAAACAACCGAGTAAGCGGGACGGTTTTCGGGGCGGGCGTAGTGGGCGGCCAGCTCCAGGAGCATGGCCACGCCGCTGGCGTTGTCGTTGGCCCCCGGGAAATAGGCGTGCTTGCCCATGGTGCCCAGGTGGTCGTAGTGGGCCGAAACCACAAGGAAGGAATCGGGCTGCGTGGTGCCGCGCACCATGGCCGCCAGGTTCTGGGTAGGGTACTTGCGCAGCAGCTTGGCCTCGACGCGCACGCCGGCCCACACGGTGCGGCCCTTAGGCGTGCCGGTGGCGGTATCACCAAAAATGGCTTGGTCGAGCCACAGCGGCATGCGCTGGGCCAGCACTTCTACGCGGGGCTGCGGGGCCTGCTCGGCGGCCAGCGAGGCCGTGAGCTTGGGCACGACGGTAATCCAGGCGGCGGCCGTATTCAGGCACTGTTGCAGGGCGGGCGGCAGCCGGCTGAGGCGGGCGGCATCGGCGGCGCGCAGCAGCAGCACGCGCTGGGGCCAGGGCACCCGCAGGTAGCGGGCCTGCACGGCGGGCCTGGTGAAAACGGCCGTATCGAGCAGCAGCAAGCGCGCTTTCACGTTGCCGCTGCCCGAGTTGGGAGCCGCAATGCAGGAAGGGCCAATCCGCCATTTCAAACCAGCGTGCGAGCCTTCGACCCGAATGTAGGCGGCCAGCTCGCCGGGAAAGGTGTTCACATCGAGCGTAAACGGCTGGGCATAGTTGGGAGCCAGCGGGGTTAATTTCAGGGCTTGCAGCCGCTGGCGCAGGTAGGCGGCGGCCTTGTGCTCGCCGCCATTCACGTAGCCCCGGCCGTAGAGGCCGGGCGCGGCCAGCGCCTTAATGGTGCGGCGGGCCTGGTGCCGGCTCTGGGCCCGGGCCGGCGCGGCCCCGAGCGCGGCCACCAGCAGCATGCCCACCCAGGCGGCCCCACCACGCGGCCGAACGCGCCGCGCTGTGGCGGCTACCCCCACCGCCAGCCCGGCCCCGAGGCTGTCGCTCAGCAAATCCGACCATTCGCCGTGGCGGCCCAGGCGCATGGCCACCTGCAACACCTCAATCAGCCCGCCAAACAGAATGCTGCCCCCCAGCACCACCAGGCCGGCGTGGTGGGCCAGCCGGGGCCAGCGCCGCTGCCGCCGTAGCGAAAACCAGCTCAGGCCCGCCAAAACCACGAACACGCCCGCGTGGGCGGCTGTGTCGAACGACAGCAGCTCCCACACGGGCGTGCGCGGCATTTCATTGGCGGGGGTGAGCGTGAGCACCAGCACCACGGCGGCCCACAGCAAGGGCAGGGCGGCGTAGGCGGGGCGGGCCTCAAGCGCGGGCTTGGGTGGCTGGGCAGTGGGCATAAGCATCAGGGGCGGATAGCGAGCCGTCGACGCACACAAAGCTTATGCCATGCTGGCTAGGCACCCACCAGCTCGCCGTAGGCTTCGGCCGTGAGCAGCTCTTTCAGCTCTTCGGGGTTGGCAATCGAAATTTTCACCATCCAACCATTGCCGTAGGGGTCGGAGTTTACGGTTTCGGGGGCATCAGCCAGCTTGTTGTTCACCTCCAACACGGTGCCGGTGATGGGGCTGAACAGGTCGGAAACCGTTTTCACGGCCTCGACGGTGCCAAATACGGCGTGTTGCGCCACGTCCTTGTCGAGGGTGTCGATGTCGACGTACACAATGTCGCCCAGCTCTTTCTGCGCGTGGTCGGTGATGCCCACGTAGGCGACGTCGCCTTCAACGCGAATCCATTCGTGGTCTTTGGTGTAGTGCAGGGTGGCGGGCAGGTTCATCTTGAAGAAATTATGAGTTGGGAATTATGAGTTATGAGTTGACCAGGCAAGCTAGCTAACGGTAGCGATACCTCAAAAGTAGAACCGGCAAACTTCTCCGTTTCATATTTCTCCGTCAACTAACTCATAACTCATAATTTCTAACTCATAACCATCACTGCGTGAGGCTGTAGCGCAGCTGTACGCCGCCCTCGGCGGTGGTGTTGCGGAAGGCGTTGCTGATGCGCGGCGTGGTGACGGTCTGGCTGTAGTAAAGCTGGAGGTTGAGACGGGAGTTGAGCAGGTAGTCGATGGTGGGGCGCAGCTGGAGGGTTTTCGAGCCGTTGGTAATCTGGCCCTGGCCCAAGCCGGGCGACGGCTTGAGGCCCTGGGTATTGTTGATATCGACGACGTTGATAATGCTGCGCTGGATGGTGATGTTGTCGCGAATGCTCAGGTCGAGGCGGGCGGTGAGGCTGTTTTTCAGCACGCGCTGCTCGCCACCGACTTTGAAGGGCAGCTTGAGGCTGTTGGTGGCGTAGCCGAAGCCGACCACGATTTCATTCGTGTACAGCTCCGTTACCTGGGCGTTGGTGGTGTTCAGCACCACGGCGCGGTCGGTGCGGTATTCGAGGCGGCCGGTGGCCCGGCTCACGGTCTGGAAATTGACCCCGATGAGCGGGGCCAGGCGCTCGGCAATGCTCACCTGCCCCACCACGTAGTACGGAATTACCAGCCCGGCATCGTTGCGCTCAAACGGCGTGCTGCCGCGGTTGAAGCCGGGCTCGGACTGATAAATTGTGGAAGTGGTGTAGCTGCCCACGCTATAGATGGACGAGTAGGCGTGCCGGAGCTCGAAGGAAGTGAAGTAGCGCTTGATGATGGGCAGGTCGGATAAGCCATTGTACTGCACGTTCCAGTTGGGCAGCGGAATCATAGCAAACGGGTTGAACTTCTCGGCCTTGTAGCCGTCGGACTTGCGGCCGTGGTAGGCATCAATAAAGCTCTGCACCAGCACCTCCTGCGAGTTGAAGCTGTAGTCGCCTTTGCGGTTGGTATTGGCCGCGCTCAGGCGCTGCTGCACGGCTTCGCGGTTATCCACGAACCGGTTGAAAGCCTGGGAAATCTCGCCATTGGCACTCAGGTCGCCAAACAGGGTTTGGATGGTGACGGTGGACGTGCTGAACGAACCCGTACCCAGCAGCGGGTGCGGAGCCAGCTGGAAGCGGCCCGGATTATTGGTATCGGGCAGCCGCTCCAGGGTGTTTTCATTCAGCAGGTTGCGGTAGTACACCTCTTTGTTTTCGGCCTTCTGCCGGCGGGCATCCACCGTCACGTTGAAGGCGCGGAACGGCTCCAGGGTGGTGCGCAGGGTCAGGGTTTCGGTGAGCAGCGAGCTGAGGGGCGTATTCAGGTACTCGCTGTTGTTGGTGTACCAACCGTTGTCGCGGGCACGCTCATACAGGGAATTCAAGTTGGGCTGCTCGCCCAGAATGAAGGGTAGGCCCGGCGCGCTGAAGCCGTGGTCGAAGCCGAAAAGATGCGTTTTGGGCGTGTAGCCGGGCAGCAGCGTGCCGTTGGAGCGCACGTAGGTGAAGTTGAGCGAGCGGGCCGTCATCAGCGAGCGGAGCACGGCTTTCACGAAGCGGTACTTCTCGCGGGTGGTGTCGGCGGTGGCTACGAGTTTGTTGCGTTGGGCCTCTTCGCCGGGCCGGCTGGGGCTCATCTCGTCGGCGCGGGGCCGAGCCGTAGGCGGCGGGGCATTGTTGATGATGTTGAGAAACCTGACCTTGTTGTAGAGCTTCACGAGGTCAATTTTGCCGTTGGCGCTGATTTCGGCGTTGTTCTGAATGGTATTGCCCAGGTACAGCGCCACGGTGGCCGTGTCGTGCTTCTCATCACCATTGGGCACCGGAAACTCCGGGGCGCGCAACGAGGCCGAAGTGGCCTGCCAGGTGTAGTTGGCCGAGTAGCGGGTGTCGGCACTCAGCCAGTCGGTGAGCGGGAATTTATCGAGCGGCAGCCGGTACGTCAGCGAAGCCACCTGGTTGAAATTGACGGTGCGGCCGCCGCGCAGCAGGTTGTTTTGCAGCTGGTTGCGGTTGTCGATAGCCACCTGGCTGTCGCCAATGGTACGGCCCCGGCCTTCGTCGACCACGCCCCGGTTGGTGGCGGTGTAGTCGAAAATCAGGCTCTTGGTCAGGTCCCACTTCAGGTCGTAAATCCGGCTCACGTAGAACGACTTCTGAATAACCGGCAGGCCGGCGATAACCGGCAGGGTGCCGGGCTCCAGCACGCGCTGCAAAAACCGCTCGTTGTAGCGCCGGTCGATGTCGGTGCGGAATGAGAAGCGCGAGGGCAGCGGCGTGAAGTTCAGCTGCTGGAAAATCTTCAGGTAGGGGTTATCCAGCGCCTTGAACTTGCTCAGCGGCGTGTAGTTTTTGGGCGTGGTCTGGTACACGTAGGCCACGGCGGCGGTGTAGGACTTGGTGTAGTCACGGTCGGTGCGGATGTCGGTGTGCAGGCGGTCGGTGAGGGAGTAGCTCAGGGCCAGGTTCTCCACGTCCCAGGGCTTGGGCACTACGGGCGGTGCGCCGGGCTTGGCGGGGGCGCGCTCCTTGCGCACGTTCAGCACCGAGATGCTGCGGCTGGTGGTTTGGTCGATAACCTTGTTGCGGTACTCGGTGCGGGCGGCCGCGTTTTCGGCATCGGTGCCGTTCTTGAATTTCTCCAGGCTCTGGCTGAGCTTGGTGTCGGGGTCGAGGGGATCGTAGAGGGGCGAGCGGCTTTCGCGGCCCAGCTGCAGCAGCACCGGCAGGCGCAGGTGCAGCTGCTCGGGCAGGAACTTCTCGGCCGCCACGGTGGCGTTCAAATCACCGCGAAACACGTCATCAACCGAGCGCTGCTGCACCTTGTCCTGCAAGCCACCGAAGCCCACGCTCGTGAAGCTGCCCGTGGCCGTGAGGTTGGCTACGTCGGCCAGCTTCACATTCAGGCGGGCAGTGGCAGCGTAGCCGGCCTGCTGTTCAAAGTCGAACACCCGGAACTCGTCGGCCCACAGGTTCACGGTTTTGGACGAGGGGTCGTTGGGGCTGTTGGGGTTAAGCACGCCCAGCATCACGCCCTGCACTGCTGAAAAGTCGGGGTTGCCGAGCACCGTGATGGTGGCCCCGTTGGGCAGGGTTTTGGTGTAGGGCAGCTGGTAGTTGATGGGGTTGCGCTGGTTGCGCTCGGCCTTGGCATCGATGAAGTCCTGAAAGGTCACATCGATGCGGTTGGCCACTTTCCACACGTCGTCGGGGCTGGTTTCGCCGGGCTTGGTGAGGATGAGGGGCAGCGAGTACTGGTAGTAGTTCTGGGTGTAGTCGGTGCCGATGCGCAGGAAGGCCTGCACGTCGCCGTCCCTGGTGTTCTCGTCCTCGCTGTCGCCGTGCAAAAACAGGCGCAGGCGCTTGTAGCGCAGCATATTGAGGGTGATATTTTTGTAAGCGCCCTTGGCGAAGCCGTCGCGCAGGTTTCTTACCGACAGGCGCAGGCTCTGCTCGTTTTGCAGGCGCGAGGTGCTGCTGCTGCCGTACTCCTTGTCGCGCAAAATGCCGGGCGGCGACACGTAGGGAATCTTGGTGTTGGTGCCCGTGGCCGCCGCCAGGCCGTTTTCCTCAATGCTCACCGTCGAAACCGTGAAGGCATCTGCATCGGTCAGGCAGCCGATGCACGGCTGGCCGTTGGGGCCATTGTCGACAATGCGGTAGTTGAAGCGGCGCCACTGGTTGGCCACAAACTGCGGCTGCACCAGGCGCAGCACCACCGGCTCCTGCCAGCCGGTCATGTACATGCGCAGAAACCGGATGGACTTGAAGCCAAAATCCTTGCCCCCGTTGCCGCGCACGGCATCGTACCCCCGAATCGGGATGCGGAACTGGTACCAGGTCACGTTGTCGCCGTTCACCACGGTGGTCACCTTGTCGATGATGTACTTCGCGTCGGGCGAGCCCACGTCCAGGCCGCCGGGCTTCAGACTCATCTTGTACTCGTAGTAGCGCTCCACGTCCTGCACCACGTTGTCGCGGTTCAAATCTTCCTTGTCGGGGAAGGCGGTGGAAGTGAGCTGGCTGTTTTCGGGCGAGTTGCCGTCGTAGCCGTTGTAGTTTTTGTAGCGGCCCAGAATCTTGGTATTGGCCTGGTCGTAGCTGGGGTCGAGGTGGTGGCGGAAGTCGTCGCCCGAGGGGTCGGGCAGGGCCGTGTAGGGTGCGCCGTACTGGGTCTGGGCGCGCTCGTTGTCGTCGTTCACCCCGTCGAGGCCCACGTCCTGCTGGGCGCGCGCGCCGGGCGAGGCGTTAAAGGCATCGGTGAGGAACTGCTGGCGCGTGACGCGGCCCCACACCGTGGGGTTGCTGTTGTCGGCCACGGTCTGCTGGTCGTTGTTGATGGGCAGGCCGTTCTCGAACTCGTGCTGGTCGTTGTCCTTCAGCACATCTTCGCTCACGTTACCGAGGTTGATGAACAGGTCGCCGCCGGTGGTGTTGGCCTTGTCGTTACCGTCCTGGTCGGTGATGGTGGCCAGGCCCTTGGAGCTGTTGATGAACGGGTTCATCAGCCAGAAATCGAGGTACTCGATGTTGGCGTTGTCGAAGTCGGTATCGAAGGTGATGGCCCGGCTGATGCCGCCGTACTTGGCCAGCGGGGCCTTATCGGTGAAGGTTTTGCCATCGACCGAAATGGCGGGGTTGTAGTTGTAGGGCCCGCGCTCGTTCGGGAAATAAGCCATGTCGAACGTGTACTCGTAGCCATTGCCCGTCGAGCCCAGGTCCTTGTTCGGAAACACCTCGTCGCGCTTCACCCCACGGGTGTAGTGGTTGTTCAGGTCGTTGGCGCTGATGTTGGCCGGCACATTGGGGCCGCCGGTGTAGTAGGTCTGGTCCACGGTGTACCAGGCCAGCTTGGCACGCTGGTAGTTGTAGGGCAGCCCCACCGCCGTGCCCGCAATGGGCTGCGGCGTGCTGGCCAGCCGCCAGGCCGGAATGCTGGCCAGCCCGCCCAGGGTGTAGGGCGTGCGGGCATTCTCGAAATCGTCGATGTACGACACCCCGTTTTCGCCGTTGCCCAGCTGCGAGCGGCCCGGCAGCAGCTTGGCAAACTCCCCGCTGAAGGCAATGGTCGAAATCTCCTTGGTCGACACGAAGGGCAGCATGTCAAGGTACTTGGTCAGCACCCGGCTGTCCTTCCGAATGCTGCCATCGAGGCCCACGATGGTGTTGTTGCCCGGCTCGTCGCCAATGTTCACCCGGTTGATGCCGGGGGCCTGGTTTTCGAGCAGGTGCAGGGCCGTGCCGCCGATGTTTGCATCCTTGCTCAGCTTGTAGTCGAGGCGCACGCCCACCAGCTTGCGCGGCTGCACCTGCACCAGGGCATTTTTCTCAAATTCCACCCGCAGCTCGTTGGCCGAGTTCAGGTAGGCCGGGTTCAGGATTTTCACCTTGGCCTGGTCGTAGAATACCTGGTAGTCCACGCCCTCGGTCAGCAGCGTCGAACCCGAGCGCACCCGCACCGAACCCTGCGCGATGCCGATGCCGGGCAGGTTAATTTCGTCGGAGCCGGCCCCGCCCTGAAAGCGCCCGCGCAGGAAGAACTTGTCCTTCTCCTGCTTCTGCTGGGCATCGCTCTGGGTCTGGTCGTACAGCTCCTGATACACGTACTTATCAATCAGGCCCGTTTCGGAAGGGTCGAACTGCGAGCGCAGGTAGGAGCCAAACGGCTGCACGTTCGGGAAAATGATTTTGCCCAGCTCGGGGTCAATCGTCACGCCGGAAAAAAAGTCGAAGTTGCCGTCCGCAATCCGGTCGTTGTTCGAGTTCACGTGGTCGAGGTTCAGCACCTCAATCAGCGGGCGGTTGCTGATGCGGGACCCTTCCTTCAGCGAAATCAGGTCCACGCCCGTCTGGTCGTCCTTGTAAATCAGCTGCAGCTGGAAGTTGTCGCGCTGAAGCTGCGAGGCGTTCAGAGGATAGATGTTTTTCATCATCAAATCCCAGGTCGGCGTGTTCTTCGTCAGCAGGTTGGGGTTGTTCGGGTTCCGGCTCGGGTCGGCAATGCCCACGCCAGGGTTGCTGGCCCGCAGCATTTTCAGGAAGATGACCTGCTCGGGGCCGTAGCTGCCGTACTCGTTCACGGTTTCGCCCACCCGGTAAGTCTTACCGTTGTAGAGGTACTCGTAGCTCACGCCCAGCACCTGGTCGGGCAGCAGGGCCGTGTTCAGGCTCAGGTAGCCAAGCTGGGCGTTGTAGGTGAACTCGCGCGGGTCGAGCTTGCGGGCCCGCACCCGCTCAAAGTCAATGTTCTTGTTCAGGCCTTCCGCGCCTTGCAGGTAGTTGTCCACCCCGAGGTTGTCGCGGGCGGCTGTGCCGGCCGCCAGCAGGTTGGGAAACAGCTGGTTAGCGGCG
>JAYULN010000345.1:0-11227 GCA_043763525.1 Hymenobacter sp. | reverse complement strand
AGCCACTGCGTATTAAAATACTGAGTGTTGGTTCGGTACTCTGCAGGCGGTACCCCCGTGGCGCTACCCGCCAGAAAACGCTGCATTTGCCAGCCCTGCGGGACACCGTAATCAGTCGGGGCTTGCTCGTACTCAAACACCACATAATCCTGCGCTGGACTGGCAATACTAGAGATGTGCCAGCTAGTGGTGAAGCGGATGGATTGTGGCGATGGTAAATTGAAATAGTAATAATCTCGCAACAGAAATTTTGGACTGCTAACGATGGAAGAGGTGGTTTGGCTAACCACATCCGGGGCACCAAAAAAATAGCTGTTCCCGTCCGGGGTCTTGATTGTAAAAGAGCCTATCCCATCGTTAGTCGCAATTGGGCTGCGCGTTACCGTGATGGGGTCGTATGGGATGGTTCGCACCAGCCCCTGCGCATCGAAAACAAACTTGCCGGAGTGGCCGGGCAGTGAGTAATAGAAAATATCAGGTTCCGTATCGTACATGTTGTACGGTCCGCTACTGCTGCGTTGCAAGGGACCCAACTGCTCCAATTGTGTTCGCGCAGTTTGCTCGGTCGCATCACATCCCGCAGCACTGACGGCAGCTGGGGCATTGGGAACCGCCGCCAGACGAACGTCGGGGGCCGGCGTTCCTACTGGATAACGAAGCCACCCGTAGCGGTTTTCTGTTGATGTGAGTGCCCGGATATCGTCGGGCAAGCCCCGAACTTCCCGCCGAATACTCATGCCGGCCTGTAACGTCCAGTTTACCCCCACGGAACCGCCCTCGTCGTCAACCTGGACCCCTGTGGCGGCGTAGGCCAACCTCACCGGAACGGCGATGCCCGGTGCTGCTACCGTTGCCAGGGGCAGTCCCACCAGCGCCGTACCGGTGAATTGGTCCACCGAGATTTCCTGGGGAAACCACCCGGAGGTAGCAGCCGAACCGGTACTAAAACCGGCGCTTTCAGCGGAATTAACCTGAATGTAGTCCAGGTTAATCCATCCGCTGTCGTCATGGTCGTAGCGGTACATGACGGTGTTCGCGCCAGCGGCTAAGGCAACCGTGTTTGTTGTGTCGCCCATGTTGCCCACGAGCCGGTAGACGGAAATTGTGCCTGGGTCACGTCACGGCCGTTCACGTACGCACTCATGGTCCAGACGTACGCCCGAGCTGCCGTGTATCGCGCAGCGATGGTGTACGTCCCCGCCGATGGCACTGTCACGCTAAAGGTCAGCGATGAAGCTCCCTGTTGCGTGCCAAGTGCCCCCCGTTGGGTCATGTTTTCCACAAACCCAGTACCGGACATACTCCCAACCGTACAGTTTTGCCTCGCTTGAGCCGGCACATTCTCCGCTTCGCAGATGGTTTGGGCACACAAAAATCCTGGACTCAATACAAACAAACTACAGATTACGAGTGCCTTAACAAAGGAATTCCATTGCGTGGGCACTGCGCTAGCGCAGCCGAAAAAAGACACAATGGATGAATGCAGTAAGCGTGCTTGCATACAAGTGGTAGATAAAAAAGCAGTAATGGCCTTTGTAAGTCCCGGTCCGATAAAGCACACAACTACGGCTATCTGTCTGCGCGCAGAAGTCTTGCTAATCGGTCGAGTAAGCCCAGAAAATGACGAACACCAAACTCTGGTGGTAAGCGCAACGGGTAGAAACATGACTGCGCTGGAAACCGGCGCGCAGCCTTGCAATCGTATGCGGCTCCGTCAGGTCATTTTAAAATGAGCACTGGGTGGAGTTCGCGGGCAGCAGAAGTGCTGCGGCGGGGCCCCATGATGGGGGAAGCATCAATAGGGTAGAAAGAAAGTTGGTTAGGGAAGGAACGGTATACGGTTCCTCAAAGGAAAGGCGCGAATTTTATAATACCCAAATACAACTTCTTTAACGCAGGGTCTTTAATATGCATTTTGCATACAAGTATCTGGTAATAAGCAATATAATATTATACAATAAATATATCACCCCTCAGATACACTTTGCTATACATTCGCGCCGGGCAACAGCGTAACGGTATAGAGCTCTAAATGAAATCCGAATAATTGTTTACTAAAACCGTCGTATGAATGAACTTTACATCATCCCATGGGGGCATCCACACGCCACACCAGAGAGGTCAATGGAAGGGTTTTAGGATGGCTTGGCGCTGCTGCTCATTTGAGTAGCATGCCATGCAAGCAGTTGCGCCGCAGTAGCTTACGGGAATCTAAACGCCCCCTGTATGGCTCGCGTACTGCCCTTGCTCGATGCGGCCCAGCGCCGCGAGTTTGACTCGCCGCCCAAGTTCACGGCCGAGCAGCGGCTTTTCTTCTTTTCGCGGCCGGAGTGGGCGGAGCCGCTACTGCGGGCCATGAGTGCCGGGCATATGCGCAGCGGCTTTCTGTTGCAGCTGGGCTATTTCAAGGAAGGGTGCATATTACGCTTTGCTGGAAGCTGGCGCAACTTTCTGTTGCAGCTGGGCTATTTCAAGGCAACCTGCTGACCGCCCTCCAAACCGCTTGATTTTGGTGCGGAAGCCCAGCCCCGCCGGGGCGTTGCAAGCACTTGGGAAGCTGGTTGCTACTGATTGCTCGCCCTGCTGAGGCTACTTCACAACAGGGGTTAATAAAGGTTGCATCGGGCTATACTGTTCGCGAAGTGGTCTGCGGATGTAAAGACGCAATAGCTGGAGTCTCTACCTCGTGCTCGCAAGCCACTGCGTGACGAGGATAACTGCTGTAAGCAAGCAGTTTTCTGGTTTGAGGTTTCGAGGGCGCTTGGGGGGATGAGTTTCAACCAGCAACCTGCAATTAACCAAAGCCCCAGGCGCACAAGCTGCCGGTGCAACAGCAGTGAGCAACGGGCCGGCTGTTGCTGCCCCAGGCCGGCCTGGCAGTAGGCTCATCATCAGAAGCAAGGGGAATTTCAATCTGGTTTTTGGCCCCGAAACCGGGGTTGACACTCCTAATTTCCCCGTTGGTGTAATATTTTTTATTAGCCCACATCATTCCGGGAAATTTAAATCATCAAACCCCCGAAACCCTTATTCAACCACCAGTTTTCAACCAACCCCCGGATATGATTACGACCGTAGGCGACCGCAGCATGACGCTGAATGACTTTTACAAAATCCTGTTCGAGGGCCAGGCCGTCGACATCAGCGAGCAGGCATTGGAGCGCGTGAGCGACTGTTTTGATTTCCTGGCTGACTTTGCCAAGGATAAGCTCATCTACGGCATCAATACCGGGTTTGGGCCCATGGCGCAGTACCGCATCGACGAAAAGGAGCAGCTCCAACTACAGTACAACCTGATTCGGAGCCACTGCGCCGGCCAGGGCAAGCCCGTGGACACGATATACGTGAAGGCGCTGATGATTGCCCGCATGAACACCTTTTTGAAAGGCAAATCGGGCGTGCATCCCGACGTGGTGCTGCTGTTGAAAGAGTTTATCAACCGCGACGTGTTTCCGGTGATATTCGAGCACGGCAGCGTGGGGGCCAGCGGCGACCTGGTGCAGCTGGCGCACCTGGCCCTGAGCCTGATTGGCGAAGGCCAGATGTGGGCCGATGGCAAGCAGGTGCCCGCCGCCGAGGTATTTGCCGAGCACGATTTAGAACCCCTCCGGGTGCGGCTGCGCGAAGGCCTGGCCCTGATGAACGGCACGTCGGCCATGACGGGCATTGGCGTGGTCAACCTCATCCACGGCCGCAACCTGCTGAACTGGAGCCTGGTGGCTTCGAGCCTGCTTTCGGAGATTGTGGAATCGTACGACGACCATTATTCGGCGGAGCTCAACGGAGCCAAGCAGCACGTGGGGCAGCAGCACGTGGCCGGCCAGATGCGGACCCTGCTGCAAGACAGCGGCCTGGTGCGCAAGCGCCACGAGCACCTCTACAAGAAAGTGACCGACTCGATACTTGAGGACAAGGTGCAGGAGTTCTACTCCATCCGGTGCGTGCCCCAGATTCTGGGGCCGGTACACGACACCATTGCCTACGCCACGGAGGTGGTCATCAATGAGATTAACTCGGTCAGCGACAACCCCGTTATCGACAAGGACCGGCAGAACGTGTACCACGGTGGCAATTTCCACGGCGACTACGTGTCGCTGGAAATGGACAAGCTCAAAATCGCCATCACCAAGCTCTCGATGCTGGCCGAGCGGCAGCTCAACTTCCTGCTCAACAACAAGCTGAACCAGAAGCTGCCGCCCTTCGTGAACCTGGGCCGCCTGGGCTTCAACCTGGGCATGCAGGGGGCGCAGTTCGTAGCCACGTCCACGGTGGCGGAAAACCAGACGCTGTCGTTCCCGATGTACGTGCATAGCATTCCGAACAACAACGACAACCAGGACATCGTGAGCATGGGCACCAACTCGGCCCAGATTGCCAGCAAAGTCATCGAAAACACCTACCAGGTGCTGGCCGTGCAGCTGCTCACCACCATTCAGGCCGTGGATTATCTGGGCTTTGAGGAGCGGCTGTCGTCGGTATCGCGCGGGGTGTACCAGCAGCTGCGGGCCCTGGTGCCGGTTTTCACCGAAGACAGCGTCATGTTCGAGAAGATTCTCAAAATCAAGAATCACATCCAGCACGAGCACCTGCAACTGGATGCCGCGCCGGCCCCGGCCATCCACGCGCCCCTGCGCTCCGCCGTGACAGCGCCCGTGCTGGTAGCGCAGGAAGCCTAAAACCGGCCCACCGGCAATCCGCAGCAAGCCCAAAAAGAACTATGAAATACGCATTGGTGACGGGAGCCTCCCGGGGTATTGGCAAAGCTATTTGCCTGAAAATGGCCGACCAGGGCTACAACGTGCTGATTAACTACGTGGCCAACCAGGCCCGGGCCGAAGAAGTGCAGGCCCTCGTGCGCAGCAAGGGCGTAGCGGCCGAGCTGCTGCGCTTCGACGTGGCCAACGCCGCCGAGGTGGAAACGGTGCTGGCCGGCTGGCTGGCCGCCAACCCCACCAAGCACGTGGAAGTGCTGGTGAACAACGCCGGCGTGCGCCGCGACAGCCTGCTGATGCTCATGACCGACCAGGACTGGCAACAGGTGATGGACACCGGCGCGGGGGGCTTTTTCAACGTCACGCGCCTCATTATCCGGGACATGATTCGGCAGCGGTTCGGCCGCGTCATCAACATCGTGTCCTTGTCGGGGCTGAAGGGGCTGCCCGGCCAAACCAACTACTCGGCGGCCAAGGCAGCCGTTATCGGGGCCACCAAGGCCCTGGCGCAGGAGGTGGGCCGCCGCAACATTACCGTGAATGCGGTGGCCCCCGGCTTCATCCGCACCGACATGATTCAGGACCTGAACGAGGACGAGCACCGCGCCCTGATTCCGCTCAACCGCTTCGGCGAGCCCGAAGAAGTGGCCGAGCTGGTGGGCTTCCTGGCCGCGCCGCCGGCCGCCTATATCACGGGGCAGGTTATATCCATCAACGGCGGCCTGTACTGATGCGCCCGGCCATGCTACTCACCGAAAAACACCTGGACGTGCGCTTTTGCGAAGTCGATGCGATGCACATCGTCTGGCACGGCCACTATATCAAGTACCTGGAGGATGGGCGCGAGGATTTCGGCCGCCAGTTCGGGCTGAGCTACCAATCCCTGGCCCAGGCCGGGTACGGCATCCCCATCGTCACGCTCGAAATCAGCTACAAAAAGTCGTTGCGCTACGGCGATTCACTGGTGGTGGAAACGCGCTACGTGGCCTGCCCCACGCCCAAGCTCTGCTTCGAGTACCGCATTCTGAACACGGCCACCGGCCAGCTGGTCTGCACCGCCCGCAGCACCCAGGTTTTTATCGATTCTCACCAGCAGCTGCTGCTGCTTGCGCCGCCGTGCTACGTCGAGTGGCAGCAGCAATGGCTGGCTTGTCCGCAACCCGTCGCATGAAAAAAATTATCTGCGCCGCCAGCGCCTGCGTCACGCCCCTGGGCTTCAGCACCGCCGACACCTTCCGGGCCATGCAGGCCGGGCAGTCGGGGCTGCGCCAGCAGTGGTTCGACTTTTCGGCCGAAAGCTTTTGCGTATCCATCATCGACGAGGCCGCGCTGGAGGCCGCTTTCGCCACCCTCGGGTACGTAACGGCCGCCTACACCAAGGTGGAGAAAATGAGCATTCTGGCCGTGGCCGGGGCGCTGGGCCAGGTCGATTTCGACCTCCTGGGACCCGATACCCTGCTGGTGTACTGCACCACCAAAGGCAACATCGACTACCTCGAAGGCGGCGGGGCCGACCAGGCCGTAGCGCCGGGCCTGGCCCTGCAAACCCTGGCCCGCACCGTGGGGCGCTACTTTGGCTTTGCCAACGAGCCGCTGGTGGTGTCCAACGCCTGCATTTCCAGCTTGCAGGGCATACTGGTGGCCCAGCGCCTGCTGCGGGCCGGCCGCTACCGCCACGCGGTAGTGGTGGGGGCCGACCAGGTGTCGCGGTTCACGCTCGCGGGCTTTCACTCCTTCAACGCCATCAGCCGCCAGCCCTGCCAGCCCTTCGACGCGGCGCGCCAGGGCATTAACCTCGGCGATGCGGCGGCGGCGTTGGTGCTGACGGCTTCATCGGCCCCCGCACCGGACGAGGTAGAGGTGATAACGGGTTTCACTACCAACGATGCCCACCACATTTCGGCCCCCTCGCGCACCGGCGAGGGCCTCTACCAGGCCGTGGCCAAGGTGCTGCGGCAGGCCGGGCCGGGCGGGGTCGACTTCATTGGGGCGCACGGCACAGCCACGCGCTACAACGACGAGATGGAAGCCCACGCCTTCCATCGGGCCGCGCTGGCCGAAGTGCCGCTGCACAGCCTGAAGGGCTACTTTGGGCACACCCTGGGGGCGGCGGGCATTCTGGAAGCGGTGCTGGGCATAGAGGCCCTGCGGCACAACGAGCTAATTGTGTCGAAGGGCTACGAGACCTGCGGCACGTCGTTCCCGATGCGGCCCACCACGCAGCGCACCGCCGCCCGGCTGCGGCGCTTCCTGAAGACTTCATCCGGCTTCGGCGGCTGCAACGCGGCCGTGCTTTTCGCCAAAACCGCTTAGTCATGGCCCCGCACATCACCGCCTCCTGCACCATTCGCGCGCACTGCATCTACCTGAACGGGGTGCTCCAGTACGCGCACCCCACGCCCACCGACCCGCTGAATGATTTCCTCATCGCGGCCTACCGGCACCTGGGCATTCAGTACCCGAAGTTTTTCAAGATGGATGCGCTCTGCAAGCTGGCCTTTCTCACGGCCGAGCTGCTGCTGCCGGCCACGGGCATCCGCGAGCGGGTGGCCACGGGCGACATCGGCATCGTGCTGGCCAATAAGTCGTCGAGCCTGCTCAGCGACCTGGCCCACCAGCACAGCATTCAGGACCCGGCCCACCACTTCCCCAGCCCGGCGGTGTTCGTGTACACGCTGCCCAACATCATGCTGGGGGAAGTGAGCATCCGCCACCAGCTCACGGGCGAGAACACGCTGTTCGTGGCCGATGCCTTCGAGCCCGACACCCTGGAAAGCTACGTGGCCCTGCTGCTGCAGGAAGACATCAGCCAGGCCTGCCTTTGCGGCTGGATTGAGGCCGATACGGCCACCTACGAATCGTTTTTCTACGTGGTGGAAAAGCAGGAATCCAACCCGGCTTTCGCGCCGCTGCCCCACCATTCCACCAGCATCAACACCCTTTACCATCACTCATTTAACCTCAACTAACCCATGGAAACCACGACTACTGCGCTCATCGAACAACTCAAGCTTCAGGTTATCAGCGAGCTGAACCTGGCCGACATCCAACCCGCCGACATCGACCCCTCGGCTCCCCTGTTCAACGACGGCGGGCTGGGCCTCGACTCCATCGATGCCCTGGAGCTGACCGTGGTGCTGGACAAGCACTACGGCATTAAGGTGACCGACCCGGCCGACATGAAGCGGGCCTTTTTCTCGCTCGATACCCTGGCGGCCTTCATCACCGAGCGCCAGGCGGCGCCGGTGCTGGCGTAACACACTGGCCGTCCGGAGCCGCCCGGCCCCGGACGCTACCCGCCATGATTGAGCTGTGGTACACCACCTTCGGCGCGGCCGCATTGCCGGCCGAGGTACTGGCCGCGCACCTGGCCCAGCTGCCCCCGGCCTGGCAGCGCAAGGTGCTGGGCCGCAGCCGGCCCGCCAGCCGGCAAGCCACGCTGTTCGGTGCGCTGCTGTTGCAGCACGCGCTGCGCCAGCAGCCGGAGGCCTACGCCCTGGAGCAGGTGGGGCACACGGCCACCAACCGGCCTTACCTGCCGGGCGCGGCCCTCGACTTCAATGTGTCGCACTCGGGCGGCTACGCCGTGTGCGCCCTCAGCCACCGCTACCGCGTGGGCATCGACATCGAGCACCGCACGCGCACCAGCATCGCGGCATTCCGGCCCCACTTCGGGGCGGCGGAATGGGCACTGATGCACGCCGATGACCCGCTGCGGCAGTTTTATCGCCTCTGGACGCAGAAAGAGGCCGTGGCCAAAGCCGATGGCCGGGGCCTGGACATTGCGCTTCGCGACATCCGCATTCACGAGCACCGGGCCACACTGGCCGGCACGCACTGGCACGTGCAGGAAATACCGCTGGCGGCGGCCTATACGCTGCACCTGGCCAGCAACCAGCGGGGGCCGGTAGGCCCACCGCGCCGGGTCAGCTTCGAGGAAGCTCCCCACTGATTACCCGCTAACAGATTTTGATTACCCGTAGTCCCTTACCGGGTTCGACGGCGGGGTGAGCGCGGACTTCTGCGAGCCCCTGACAGTTGCCCGAAACACGGATTATATCGGGTTACAGCACATTGCAATTCAATTATTTACCCAATTAAACACCAGCACGATGAACGTGTACATAACCGGTATCGGCATGATTTCGGCGCTAGGCCCTGATGTGGATGCGGCGCTGGATGGCCTGGTGACGGGCCGCTCCGGCCTGGGCCCCATTCGGGAGGTCGAAACGCGCCTGCGGGGCCGCTTTGTGGCCGGCGAAGTGCCGATGACCAACGAAGAGCTGGCCAGCCGGGCCGGGCTGCCCGATGCCGACCTCACCCGCACCACCCTGCTGGGCTACCTGGCAGCCCGCGAGGCCTGGCACAACGCCGGGCTGGGCCCCGCCGACACGGCCCGCACGGGGTTCA
Source organism: Hymenobacter sp. (assembly GCA_043763525.1). Taxonomy (GTDB): domain Bacteria; phylum Bacteroidota; class Bacteroidia; order Cytophagales; family Hymenobacteraceae; genus Hymenobacter. The sequence goes on along the minus strand of JAYULN010000345.1, from coordinate 2,105 downwards.
TTTCGGCCTCGACGGTAGGCGGCACGGGCCACGCCGAGCGCTACTACCCGGCTTTTCTGGACCAGCAGCCGACCCCCAACTTTATCGACACCTACGACAACGCCGACAGCACGGAATTCATCGCCCACCGGCTGGGCATCCGCGAGTTCGTTACGACGGTGAATACGGCCTGCGCCTCGTCGGCCAACGCCCTGGTGCTGGGGGCGCGCCTCATTCGGCAGGGCATGCTGGACCGCGTGGTGGTGGGCGGCACCGATGCGCTGTCACGCTTCACCCTCAACGGCTTCAACGCACTGCTGCTGCTGGACCCCGAGCCGTGCAAGCCCTTCGACGAACACCGCAAGGGCATCAACCTGGGCGAAGGCGCGGCCTACCTCGTGCTCGAATCAGAAGGACTGATGCGCCGGCGCGGGGCCGCGCCCCTGGCCCGGCTGAGCGGCTACGGCCTCACCAACGATGCCTACCACCAAACGGCCTCTTCGCCCAACGGCTATGGCCTGCAACTGGCCATCCGCCAGGCCCTGCAACGGGCCGGACTGGCTCCCGGCAGCATCGGCTACCTCAACGCCCACGGCACCGGCACCGCCAACAACGACGTGACCGAAGGCCTGGCCATCAAGGAAGTATTTGCCGATGGGGTGCCGCCGTTCAGCTCCACCAAGGGCTTCACGGGCCACGCCCTGGGGGCGGCGGGGGCCATCGAGGCCGTGATTTCGGTGCTGGCCCTGGCCCACGGGCTGGTATGGCCCAACCTGAATTTTAACCAGCCCATTGCCGACCACGGCCTGGTGCCGGCCCGCACGCTCCAAAAAGCGCCCGCGCTCCGGCACGTGCTCTCGACCTCGGCCGGCATGGGCGGCTCCTGCTGCGCTCTCATTTTCTCTCAGCCTTAATCATCCCCCGGCCCCATGCCCGCCTACATCAACAGCATCCACAGCATCAGCCCCTACGTGCCCGGCAGCCCCGTGCGCCCCGGCTCCCTCACGGCTCCCGACCCTGCTTACCCGGAAGTCATCAGCCCCGCCGAGCTGCGGCGCATGCCCCGTCTAGTGAAAATGGGCCTGTACGCCGCCACCCGCAGCCTGGCCCAGGCCGGCCTCGACCGGGTCGATGCCATTGCCGTGGGCTCGGGCCTGGGCAGCTTCGAGGGGTTCGACAAATTTGAAACGGCCCTGATTGCGCAAGCCGAAGGCACGGTGCCGCCCACGCCCTTCATTCAGTCGCTGGACAATGCCGTGGCCGGGCAGATAGCCCTGAAGCTGCAGTGCTACGGCTACAACATGACCTACACGCACCGGGGCTTTTCCTTCGAAACAGCCCTGCTCGATGGCATGCTGCTGCTGGCCGAAGCCGACGGCCCCACCAACGTGCTGGTGGGCGGCCTGGACGAAACCACACCCACTTACGCCGCCCTGCTGCAACGCGCCGGGCACGTAAAAAGCACGCCGGAAGCCGTGGAATACGGCAGCACGCCGGGTGTGCAGCCCGGCGAGGGCGCTACGTTTCTGGTGCTGTCGTCGGAGCGGCAGCCGGGTACCCTGGCCACGGTGCGAGCGGTGCGCACCCTGTTCCGCCCGGCCACGGCTTTGGAAGTGGAGCACGCCGTGGCGGCCCTGCTGCGCGAGCAGCAGCTAACCCCGGCCGACCTGGACCTGGTGCTGCTGGGCCACTCCGGCGACGCGGAAGCCGACCAGAAGCTGCGGGCCGTGGAATTCAGCCTGCTAGGCACGCAGCCCCGCGAGTACTTCAAAAACTACTGCGGCGAATACCACACGGCCTCGGCCTTTGCCCTGTGGCTGGGCGTGAGCCGCCTGACCACGACCGACGAAACGGACCCACTGTATGGCCCGCCGCCCAAAAACTGCCTGATAGTCAACCACTACCGCGACACCAACTACAGCCTCATGCTTATCACCCGCGACTAGAAACCCGACCGCCATGCCCCTGCCTTACCCCTTGCCCAGCCTGGAGCCCGCCTGGGTGGCCCAGCCCCTGGTGCGGCCCGCCGAAGTGGCGGCCTACATTCCGCAGCAGCACCCGTTCGCCCTCATCGACACCCTGTACCACTGCCTGCCGGAGCAGGCCTGGGCCGGGCTGCTGGTGCG
>JAYULN010000344.1:0-1800 GCA_043763525.1 Hymenobacter sp. | reverse complement strand
GGCGACACTCGCCAGAACGGCGGCCGAGTGCCGCCCTACCGGGTACGACCCCTCTGGGGCTTTGTTCTGGGGGGGACAATGTTTTACTACCGACATGTCGCCCCGCTGGGGCTCGCAAACCGTGCATTTGCGTAAGTCCTAATTATTTCTCGTCATTCTCATGCGTTTAGCCCTGCGAAACCCTGCGAGAAATATACAAGAAATTACTTCCGCAGTTTCACTACCCAAGCCGTGTGCGCGGGCACCCGTAGCGTGTTCAGGTTATCAATAAGCGCCCCGCTTACCACCTCCACGCCGGACCGGAACCCGTTGGTCCGCTCCGCAAACCGGGCACCGTCTACCTTTTTCGCGTCCTTGGTGTTGTTGGTTATCACCATCACGCATTCCGTATCGGTGTAGCGGAAATAGGTGTACACCCCGTCCTGCGGGATGAACTGCATCAGCTTTGCCCGAGCTCAGAACCGGGTGCGATTTCCGGTAGTTGGCCAGCTTGCTCACGTAGTCAAACGCCTCGCCCGCCGGGTCAGGACGCGCGGCAAAGTAGTTGGCCTTGTTTCCCGCAAACCCGCCGGGGAAATCCTCGCGCACCAGCCCGTCGGGGTTCGAGAAGTTCTTCATCAGCACCTCGGGGCCGTAGTACAGCCGGGGCGTGCCGCGCAGCGTAAGCAGCCAGGCAATGCCCGTTCTGAACTTGTTAAAATTCTCGCCGATGACCGAATAGAAGCGGCTCATGTCGTGGTTGTCCAGAAAAGGCACGTTGCGGGTGGCATCGGTGTAGAGCCAGTCGGCCTGCAAGGCATGGTAGAGCTTGTTCAAATCCCCGTTCTCCGTTTTCAGCGCGTCCGAAATAGCGAAGCTGATTTGAAAGTCCAGCACCCCCGGCAGGTTCGATTTGAAGCCATCGACGGGCGGCAGAATGTTTTGGGCGAAGGAGGCCTGCTCGGCCTCGGGGCCTTCCCAGGCCTCGCCAAACAGCGCCAGCCTGAGGTATTCTTCGCCAATGGCCTTGCCCCAGGCCAGGAGAAACTGCGGCTCCGAATACGGGTACGTATCAATGCGGTAGCCATCGAGCCCGGTGCTTTCCACCCACCACAGGAAGTTCTGAATCAGGTAAGTAGCTACCAGCGGGTTGCTCTGGTTCACGTCGGGCATGGTCGTGTCGAACCAGCCGTCGTTGTACAGCATCCGGTCCTGCTTCGAGCCGTGCGGGTCGTTGAGGGCGAAGGCGTTGTAGTTGCTGCGCGTGAAGGTGGGAAACTGGTGGAACCAGTCGGCCGACGGCTTGTCGAGGAACAAGTGGTGGTAGCTGCCCCGGTGGTTCAGCACGATGTCCTGCACCACTTTCAGCCCGTTGGCGTGCGCGGCTTTCACAAACTGCACGTACTCGTCGTTGGTGCCGTAGCGCGGGTCAATCTTGTAGCAGTCCGTCACGGCATAGCCGTGGTAGCTGGCTTTGGGCATGTTGTTTTCCACCAGTGGCATGGGCCAGATAGCCTTGACCCCCAACTGCTTAAAGTAGGCAAAATGGTTCTGAATGCCCTTCAGGTCGCCGCCGTGGCGGGCGTACATTGAATCGCGGGCCACGTGGTTCACGCGGGTGCCGGACACCACGTCGTTCTTCGGGTCGCCGTTGGCAAACCGGTCCGGCATCAGCATATAGATGAAGTCGGCCTGGGTGAGGCCCTGCACGCGGCCAGCCTCGGTGCCGCGGGCGTGCAGGTCGTAGGTGTAAGTCAGCTTTTTGTTATTTTTCAGCTTCAGCTCCAGCTCCAGCTTCAGCTCCAGCTCCAGCTCCAGCTC
>JAYULN010000343.1:0-4474 GCA_043763525.1 Hymenobacter sp. | reverse complement strand
TCCTGATACTCCCGCCCCCGCTTCTGTTTTTCTGGTTTTTCAGGCACCTACCGCTCTAACCGTTCCGTTCACCGAGTGATTCCAGGCATTGAACGAAGGGGGGAATCCGACCTTGCCCCGGCCTAGTACGTTCTTTCAGTTAACCACTTAAGCACCCGCACCCATGTCTAAGCTGTCCATCTTCGCTGCCATTTTTCTGTTCTGGACTGCCCTTGCCGCCTCGCTCATGCAAGTACAACTGGTGGCCTCGCCGATGCACAAGATGCGGGTGCCGACTTATCGTTCCATACCTGTGCATTCCACGGTCATCGCACGGATGTAGGCGGGCGCTACTTACCAATTTCTATAATTAATTATGGACTCGCTGGTTATGGCGATGCCAATTATGTGATAATTATCGATTGATAGTTCGTTCGGAAAACTATGGATAAATAAAAGAGCTGCGCCCACTGGGCGCAGCTCTTTTGCGTAGTGGCCGGAGTGAGAGCAATGAAAAGCCGCCGCCGTATTTTTGCCAATACCTGCTGTAATTCAAGCCGAGCACTATGTTTACGGAATCCGATTTAAAAGCCTTGGTGCCGCGCAAGATTTTTGAGCGCGGCAGTGCGTATTACTGCGAAGACGATGCCGTGGGCCGTATTCGTCGTTCCGGCGACACCTTCAAGGCGAAAGTGCAGGGCACGGAAACCTACCGCGTTGAGCTGATAATACGACCTGGCAAGCTGCCGAAAATTTACTGCGACTGCCCCTACGACTACGGCGATGTCTGCAAGCACGGCATTGCGCTGGGGCTGGCCGTGCTCGATTTGCTCAGCGACGAAGAAGGCGGGGAATTCCCAGCCCCGGCTCCGCTCACCGCAAAAGAACGGCTGCCGCGCCTGCTGCAAGCGGCCTGGTCCCGCATCAGCGACAAGGAGAAACTGTCGTTCCTGCGGCAGCAGATGGCTCAGAAGCCCAAGCTGCTCCGCCGGTTCCTGGCCGCTTTCGAGTTCGACGAAGCCGCCCTGCTGGTCGCCGATGCCAGGGAAAAACCCAGTCCCAGGCCGTTACCCGCCCATCGGTCTGCGCCGCCACCACCACTGCCGCGCCGGTCGCCGCCGCCGCGCCGGCCGCTTACCTTTCTGGAGCAGGTCCACCAGCTCATCAAACTCAAAAAAAACCAGGAACTGCTGCCGCTGCTCTTAACAGTGGACTGGCTGCGGGTGCCGTCGGGTCATAACCCGCATGTCTGGACCTATTTCCTGGTCGAATCGGCCGGGGCGCAGCCCGAGAGTACCTTCGATGCGGTGATGGAACGCTTCGAGGCCTACCTGGAAAAGAAGGAATTGCGTGGCCGGGCCTTGTACGACTACATCTCGGCCTGTCTGCGGGCATTGGGCCAAGTGCCCGAGCTGACGAAGCAAGTGCAGCTCTTTGCCTCCGAGCTAATGCAGCAGTACCGCCGGCTCTCCTCGCTCCGCCAGGGGTTGGCAAAGGCCGGGTTTTCCCAAATTGAAAATGAGCTGGCCACGGACCTGCTGCCCAAGCAGCGCGGCCGTCAGCCGAAAACACCGGGCGGGTGAAAACAAAAAGAGCGTCCATCGGACGCTCTTTTCAGTGAAAACACAACCAGTTCGATTAGAAATTGCGTTCGCCCGTTTCGCGCTTGCCCAGCATCACCGAGCCCACCATGGCGGCCAGCAGCAGCACCGAAGCCAGTTCAAACGGCAGCGCATAGTCCTTGAACAGCACCAGGCCCAGGCGGTCGACCATACCGATTTGTGAGTCGAAGCTCGCGGGGTCGTAGCCGGCGGGGCTCACGTTGCGCATCGCGGCCACCAGTATCAGCAGCAGCGAGCCGCCGGCGATGGCGGCCGCAAATTTAGCCAGGGCCGGCTTTTGCGGTTCAGTTTCCTCGTTCAGGTTCAGGAACATAATCACGAACAGGAACAGTACCATGATGGCGCCGGCGTACACGATGATATTCACGGCCGCCAGGAACTGCGCGTTCAGCAGCAGGTAATGGCCCGAGAGCGTGAAAAACGTGAGGATGAGAAACAGAACGCTGTGCACCGGGTTTTTGGCCAGTACCACGCCCAATGCACTCAGCAGGGCCACGAACGAGAGGAAGAGAAAGAGAGACATTGGGTTGGTTGTCAGTTATTAGTTGTTAGTTGTTAGGAGAGAGCGGGCTGAAGGAGTTGGAATAGGCTAGCAACTGACAACCAGCAACTAACAACTAAGCCATATTGGCGCGCAGTTTATCGGCCTGCTCCGGCGTGAGCTGGATGCCACGCTTCGAGCGGTTGTCCGGCGTTGCGGGTTCCACCAGCCGGTCTTTGCCGTAAATAAACTCGTCGCGCTCGAAGCGGGGCGGGGCCATTTTGTCGGCTTGCAAGTACACGGCGGCTTTCGGGCAGGCTTCTTCGCACAGGCCACAGAAGATGCAGCGCAGCATGTTGATTTCGTAGCTCACCGCGTATTTTTCCTCGCGGTAGAGACCTTCTTCGCCCTTTTTGCGCTCGCCGGCCACCATCGTAATGGCTTCGGCGGGGCAGGCCACGGCGCAGAGGCCGCAGGCGGTGCAGCGCTCGCGGCCGGCTTCGTCGCGTTTCAGCACGTGCAGGCCCCGGAATACGGGCGAGAACGGGCGTGTCTCCTCTGGGTAGCGGATGGTGATTTGCTTCTTGGTCGCCGCCCGGAAAAAGTGCTGCATCGTAATCGACAAGCCTTGAAAGATGGCTGGCAGGTAAGCCCGTTCGGCCAGCGTCATCGGCTTTTTGGTCAGGACTTTGGCGCGTTTGCTTAAGGATTCCATAGTGGTTATTTAATTACGCCGAACGTAATCAGGCCGCCCGTCAGCATGATGTTGAAAATAGCCAGGGGAATGAGGATGGTCCAGCCCAGGCGCATCAGCTGGTCGTAGCGGAAGCGCGGCAGCGTCCAGCGCACCCACATGAAGAAGAAGATAAAGCCGAATATTTTGCCGAACAGGCCCAGCAGGCCGAGGATGGTAATGATATTCTGGGCCGTAATCAGCTCCAGGCCCCGGCTCGATACCAACCAGTCGCGCAGCTCGTACTGGAAGGGAAAGTTGAAGCCGCCGAAATAAATCACGCTCATCACGGCCGAAGCCACGAACACGTTGATGTACTCCGCAAAGAGATACAAGCCCATTTTCATGGAGCTGTACTCCGTGTGATAGCCACCAATCAGCTCGGTTTCGCACTCGGGCAAATCGAAGGGCGTGCGGTTGGTTTCGGCGAAGGCACACACGATAAAAATGATGAAGCCCAGCGGCTGCTTCATCACGTTCCAGTTGAAAATATCCTGCCACACGAACGGGGCGGCCGAGGACTGCTGAAAGGTGATTTCGCGGAGCGAGAGCGTGCCCGAAATCATCAGCACCGCAATCAGGGCCAGGCCCATAGCCAGCTCGTAGCTAATGTTTTGCGAAGCGGCGCGGATGGCGCCCAGCAGCGAAAACTTGTTGTTCGAAGCCCAGCCGCCAATCATGATGCCGTACACACCCAGCGATACCATGCCGAACACGTAGAGCATTCCGACGTTGATTTCGATGCCTTGCAGGTGAATGGCGGTTTCGCCAAACTGCAACACATTGCCGAAGGGAATTACCGCCGACGACATCAACGCCGTGGTCATGGCCAAACACGGCCCGAACACGAACAGCGCCCGGTTGGCCCCGGCGGGGAAGAATTCCTCCTTAGTAAAAAGCTTCACGGCATCGGCCAGCGGCTGGAGCAGGCCGAAAGGACCGGCGCGGTCCGGGCCCACCCGGTCCTGCAAAAACGCGGCGATAACGCGCTCAGCGTAAGTAGAGTAGGTGGCAATCAGCAGCGAAACGCCGAATACTACCAGAACGACGAGGCCTTGCCAGCCCAGAGCGGGGAGAGTCATATTTTTTCTGTTTCGTTAGAACGTCATGCAGAGCGCAGCGAAGCATCTTGCTCGAGGCAGCAATCATTTACTTCTGACAACGAAGCGGGCAAGATGCTTCGCTGCGCTCTGCATGACGGTCTTTCTATTATCGTTCTTCTTAATTATTCAAGCCGCCCAGTCGCAGCGGCGGGTTGCGTTCCAGCTCCCGCGTCGTGCTTTCAGGCAAATCGGCCAGCACCTGCGGGTTCACCACCGGCAACTCGTAGTGGTTTTGGGCGATTACCGAGGCGCGGCTAATGTGCGCCGGGCCTTCCAGCGTCCAGTCCGAGGTTTCCTTTTTGTCGAAGCGGCAGGTGTTACAAATCCACTCTTTCACTTCGCCGTACTCGTCCTTACGAGCCGTTACGCGCAGCACATCTTTGCCTTTATACCAAAGGGTTACGTGGCCGTTGCACTTGTCGGTAGCACATTCGCGGTGGGCATTCACGGGTTTCGTGAACCACACGCGCTGCTTGAAGCGGAAGGTTTTGTCGGTGAGCGCGCCCACCGGGCACACGTCGATGACGTTGCCGCTGAACTCGTTGTCGATGATGTT
>JAYULN010000342.1:0-1801 GCA_043763525.1 Hymenobacter sp. | reverse complement strand
CACCTCGTTGCCGATGATGAAGGGCACGGCTTTGGGAAACGTGGCAGTTGGGGCAGTCGCGGTAGAAGTAGGCATAAGCAGGCAACGGGTAATGATTTGGTCAAAAGCAAAAGAACGTCATGCTGAGCCTGCCGAAGCATCTCTACCACAATAGTAACTACTTACTTGCGCGGTAAAGATGCTTCGCGGTGCTCAGCATGACGTTCTTATTGGGCCTGCTTTTTTAGGCCGCCTACTTGCGCTTTGCCGCAGCTGCCGGCTTGGCCATACCGACAGGTTTTTTAGTCGGAGCCGGGGCTCTGGGACCGTCTTTGGCCCCCACCAGCGGGAAGCCGCGCTTCTTCATCAGGCCCTCAATCTTCGGGTCGCGGCCGCGGAAGGCGCGGTAGCCCACGGCGGGGTCGATGGTGTTGCCCACGGTGAAGACGTGCTGGCGCAGGCGGGCGGCCACAGCCTTGTCGTAGGGCCCGCCGGCTTCGGTGAAGGCGGTGAAGGCATCGGCCGCCAGCACCACCGACCACAGGTAGGAGTAGTAGCCCGCCGAGTAGCCATCGGACGAGAAAACGTGGCTGAACTGCGGCGTGCGGTGGCGCATCACCAGCTCGTGGGGCATGCCCATTTGGGCCAGGGTTTCGCGCTCGAACTTATCGGGGTCAATTTTCTGGTCGCCGGCCAGGTGTAGCTTGATGTCGATGAGGGCACTGGAAATGGCCTCAGTCGTCTCAAACCCCTGGTTGAAGGTGCTGGCTTTGTTGATGCGGGTCACCAGCGCCGCCGGAATGGGCTGGCCGGTCTGGTAGTGCAGGGCAAATTTATTGAGCACTTCGGGGGTCGCCAGCCAGTTTTCGAGCAGCTGCGAGGGGAATTCCACGTAGTCGCGCACCACGTTGGTGCCCGAGAGGGTGGGATAGGTCACGTTGCTCGACAGGCCGTGCAGGGCGTGGCCGAACTCGTGGAACAGGGTGGTAGCATCGGTCCAGGAAATGAGAATGGGCTCGCCGTTCTTGCCCTTCACGAAGTTGGAATTGTTGGAAACGATGGTCGTCACCTCGCCGTCCACGCGCTCCTGGTTGCGGTAGGCATTCATCCACGCGCCCGAGTTTTTGCCGGGCCGGGCGTAGGGGTCGAAGTACCAGAGGCCGATTTGCTGGCCGGTGGTTTTGTCGTTCACCAGCCACACCTTCACGTCGGGCTGGTACACGGGCACGTCGGTTACGGGCACAAAGGCGAAGTTGAACAGCTCGCCGGCTACCCAGAACATGGCCTCGCGCATCTTATCGAGCTGCAGGTACTGCTTCACCTCGTTCTGGTCGAGGTCGTAGCGGGCCTTGCGCACTTTTTCGGCGTAGTAGCGGTAGTCCCAGGGCTCAATTTTGAAGTTGGCCGGGGCACCTTCTTTTTTGGCCAGGGCCAGCATGTCGGCCACTTCTTCGTGCACGCGGGCCACGCCGGGCTTCCACACCTGCTCCATCAGCCGCATGGCGGCTTCGGGGGTTTTGGCCATGGTGTTGTCGAGGCGCAGGTGGGCGTGGGTGGCGTAGCCCAGCAGCTTGGCCCGCTCGGCCCGCAGCTGCAAAATCTGGGTGATAAGGACGTTGTTGTCGTGGGCGCCGCCGTTGTCGCCCCGGTTCGTGAACATCCGCCAAGCCTTCTCGCGCAGCGCCCGCTGGTCCGAGTACGTCAGGAACGGGTCGATGCTGGAACGGGTGTTGGTGATAACGCCCGCCGCCGCAATCTTGCGGGTGCCGGCCGTGGTTTTGGCCGCCTCGCGCAGCGAAGCCGACAGCCCGCCCAGGTCCTT
>JAYULN010000341.1:0-11317 GCA_043763525.1 Hymenobacter sp. | reverse complement strand
CCTATTACCTGGCCGACATTGCCCAGGCCCAGGTGCAGGCAAGCGACGTGGCCGGGGCAACCCATACCGCGCAGCTCATTACCCACCAGGAGGAGCGGGACGGGGCGTTGCGGTTGATAGCGAGCGCCAAGCCCCGCAACCGTTTGACTAGTCAGCGGTTAGCCGGTGACTAGTCAAACGGTAATTAAAGCGGATTCAGTATGCTTACTTTGTGGCTCCTGACTAGTCACCGCCCCAATGGAGAACACCGCCCCCTTTTTGACTATAAAGCAAGCCGCTCAGCACGTTAACAAGTCCGAGCAGACCATCCGGCGACTAGTCAAGCAACACGCCAAGACTAGTCATATCCAGGTCGAGCCGACCCCCAAGGGCAATACCTATCTGATTAGTCAGGTGTTTCTCGCGCAGCAGTACCCCGGCGCGGCTGACACGTTGCCGGCGCTCGCGGAGCCGGCTCCGGTGCCGGAGTTGGCCCAGCTCCAACAGCAGCTTGCGGAGCGCGACCAGACCATTCAGCAATTACAAAACCGTCTGCTAGAGCAGAACGACGTGCTCAATGCGCTGACTAATCAAATGAATAGTCAGCGCATCGGCCGCATTGAAGAATTGCTATTGAGCCAAAACGAGCAGCTAGGCGAGCTGCAAAAGCGCCTACCCGAGCCGGGGGAGGCCCCGCTGCTGTTGCCCGCCCCGGAGCCGGCCAAAAAAGGCTTTTGGCGGCGGGTGTTCGGCCAGTAGCCCCGCGCCGAGGGGGGAGGGGGAGCTAGGTTTTCCTAGTCATGCTGTCCAGCATCGGCCCACTGTAGAAGTCCACCCATTCGGCGAAGTCGGCGGCGGAGAGGTGTTCGGCCATGTACTCCTCAATGAGCACGCGGCGGCGCTCGGTGACGTAGTGCCGAAAAACGAGGGCGTAGGGTTCGGCCGACCAGTTGGCCCGAGGCCCCAGCGCCCGCAGCTCTTCGAGGTGGGCCGGGGCCACGTCGCGCAGGGTGGGCAGCCAGTCGTTCAACTCGTCCGCCGTGGGCACCAGGTGCTCTACCAGGTCGATGTACGCCCGTTGGGCTTTGATAATACGGTCGTTCAATGGATTTTATATATTTATTTACTGTTTACGCTCATCGAGGGCGTCTTTCTTCATCATTTGAATCAGCTCATTACGAGAAGTATCGTCCAGTCCTACTAATCGGGTGACGCTGATACTTATTCTGCTATTCGTTTTTGCAGAATCCTTGGCCATCTCATATTTATCAAGTTGTGTATCAAAAACTTGATTTTTGCTCATTAGCATCCATGTGGGACTTGTGTGATTCCCGACCTTATCATAAATAGTCAACAGGTAATAATTGCCGTTGGATGTTGGCTGATTGTAAGCGCAAAAATCTTGAGCAGCATATTTCCTTCTCCTAGTATCGACCTTGCTGGTGAGAGTTGCATCAATGACAACTCTGCTTTCCTTGTTGATGCGTAGAACATTAACAGGCGTACACTTATCAGCTGTTGCTACTGGAAAATTTCCTTTAGCACATGCTGTTAGTAGAAATAGCACTAACATAATAGCCCACGAGTTGGAGATGTTCATCATGGGTTTGGATAAGTTGAATTTGCTCTCCGTTCTTGTTCATTAGGCACAGTCTCCCGAGCTTTCTCTTGCGCGTTATCCAGAGGCTTTCCTGTTAAACCTGATTCCTTTGCTACCTTTTTGTTGCTCTCCAAGTCATTGAGAACATGATTGCCCTCGTGGGTGGCAACCCCATTCACATACTTACCTTCAGAATCCTTAGCGTATTGGCCTGAGCCCTCTTGCACCTCTGAATCGTGCGTGCCTGTATAGATGGTGATATCAGCAGTTTTATAGACCTCCTTCCCCGTTTTAGGGTCTATTATGCTTCCCCTGCCATCTGTATGGCCCTCAGTCTCCTTAGCCCCACGGTCAAATCCTCTGTCGGTAGTGATTTCAACATTTATCTTGGTGGCGACATTTACCAAGCCTGTAAGTGTCTCGCGTCCAGCATCATTTTTGGACAGCTCACCAACAAAGGTGATAATGCTAGCATCTTTGCCAGCATAGGCAAAACCTCCGTCTTTGTTGATAGTAACCGCTTTACCTTTGGAATCTACTATTTCGCGCCCGTCGTGGTCAGAATAGCGCACCGGATTATCGTTGCCGTACACGTAAGGGCTGATATACATGTATTTTTCAGCTAATGGGTCGGGACTCATCCAGCGGCTCGTAATATCGGCTTTGGCGTGGCCTACGAGGGAATCCGGGGGCAACAGATAGGCCACGCGGCGCAGGCGGGTATCGTACACCACAGAGCCAATGCGCCGCAGGCTATCATTCGTGAAAAATTCCTGAAACCGGCCGTTGCTCAGCGTGGCCACCTTCACCGTAACCCCATATTTGAGAAAGGGCTGTTGGGCGTGAGCGGAGCGGCTAAGGCCCAAGGCCAGTAACAGCGAAAGAGCGTAGAAATAGCGCATGAGCAGGCAGGGCTTAGTGTTTTTTCTGGTATTTCTGTTTCTCGTCGTTCACCGACCGCAGCCAGTCGGCGTACATCTGCGGGGGCATTTCGCGGTAGCCTGTATCAAAGATGCGCGTATAAGCCGCTTCCATCGCCGTGTACACCCGTTGAGCTTCGGGTTTGGTTGTCTGGCGCTCGAATTTCTGGCGCAGGGTTTCGGCCTGGAGCAGCTGCGCGTTGATGTAGTTGGGAAAGTATTGCAAAGCCAAATCGGTGCATTTACTCACGAACGGCTCGGCGGCCACTCGGCCTACCTTGTGCTCGTAACCTTTGGCTAGGTCCACGAGGCAGAGCACCACGTTTTGCTTTGCGCTGAGCGTGTCCATGTAAATGCCGCTGATGATGGTTTCGCGGCTGATGTAGCCCGAGGCCGTTAGCCAAGCATCGATGGGAAAGGTGTAGCTGGTCAGCTCGGTGTTGTACCAGCCATCTTTTCGGTCGTGCTGTTTCAGGTAAACGTGGTTGGGGGCCAGGCTGAGCCAGGTTTGCGTGCCGGTTTCATCGGCCAGTATTTTGTAGAGGTAGGGCAGCGAGTGGCAGTTGCCCTTGTGGGTGACCAGCAGCTTGCTAACAAACATTTTGCGCCAATCCGCATCTCCATCGAAATCCTCGAAATCATAGCGAAACGGGTGCAGGGTAACCCCAGGGCGTAAATGGGTGCTATCCTTCATCAGCAAAAAGATAGCGGCGTTCCGGGCCACGTTCTCCTTGTCGTCGCGGTCGTAGAGAAAATACGGGTCGTTGGTTTTCTTCAACAGGCGGCATACCTGCGCCAAGGAGCTGATTTGCTTGCTAAACTCTTCAAAGTTGAGCCGATTATCGAAGTAGGCGTTTTCCGTCAGGAATACGGCCCGCTTGAAGCTGAGTGGGTAGCGGTCATCGAGCATCTTGGCCAACTCTTGGTAGGCGGGCTCGTAGAAGTCGGCCGCCGTCGGAGCCACCGGCACGGCCGCAGGTGCCGGCGCTACGGCCCGGATGGGCACGCCCGCGAGCTGCCCCGGCAGCGGTGCAGCGGGCCGGCTCGTTGCCGGGCTAGGATGATAGGCTGGCGTGCGCAGGGCCAGCGGCTCAATGGGCACCAGCACCCGCCGCGAGCAGCCAGCGCCAAGGATAAGCAGGGCTACGCACCAGAGCAGCAGGTAAGGGTGTTTCATGGGTAGATTATTTGGCGGCCGTGGGGGCGAAGTGGGCAGCGGCCTGCTGGCTGGTCTGGCGGCCTTTTTCTTGTTCCAGGGCGCGTAGCCACTGGTTGTACTGTTCTTTGGGCATTTCCTCAAACCCCACATCGGCTAGGGCGCGGTTCCAGCGTTCCACTTCCGCCATGTAGGGCTTCAATTGAGGCAAGGTGAGGGCCACTTCCGGCGAAGGCTGGCCGGCCGCTTTCCAGGGCTTGACGAAGCGGGCCAGGGCCACGTTGTGGGCCAGAATGCGCCCCTGCATCCCTTGGGGATAGTATTTCAGGGCCAAGTCGGCGCATTTTTTCACAAACCCGTCGTAGCCGTAGTAGTGCTCGTAGCCCCCGGCCAAGTCCACGAGTTGACAGGCCAGGTTCTCGCGCAAAGTGAGCGTATCCAGGTAGGTGCGCTGCTTCAACGCCCCGGCCTTGATGTAGCCCGAACTCATGTAAAAGGCATCCGTGGTGAAGTGCCCGTTGGTCGTTTCGTAGCGATAAAGCGACCCCCGGCCATCCTTGACGGAGATAAAGGTGTGGTTGGGGGCCATGCTGATGTAGGTTTTGACCCCCAGCCGGTCGGCCAGCATTTTATAGAGCAGGGGCAGGGAGTGGCATTGCCCCGTATTGGTGCGCAGGAGCTTGGTCACAAACAGCTTGTTGTAGTCACTCTCGCCGCGAAAATCCTCGAAATCGTAGCGGTAGGGCAAGTGCCGCGACACGACCTTGCCGGCGTAGCTTATCCGCACGGTGTCGGTCATCAAGCGGTGCAGGGCCATAAAGCGGGCGGTCGAGCTGGCATCGGTGGCCAGGCTCCGGCAGATGGTGGCCAGCTCGTCTAAGTCGGCCTTGAAAGCAGTATAATTCAGCTCGCCGGCCGCGTAGCTGTTCTCGACCACGAACACGGCCAGCGGCAGGCTGGCCGGGCGTCGCCCGTCCAGCATTTGGGCCAGCACCTGGTAGGCAGCTTCGTATTGGGGCTTGTTGCGGGCTTCGAATTGGACGTTAAAAGCAGCTTGCTCGCGGCGCTGGCGCTCAATTTTGACGTACTCCTGCTTGGCTTCCTCAATCAGCGAATCACTGCGGGCCTGCCGGGCGGCGTACTGCTGAAGGTCGGCGTTGATAGAGGCCTCGTTGCGGGCGCGGATACGAGCGTCCCGGTCATCCATTAGATTGCCCAGGGTAGGAATGCGCGGCCCTTGGGGCTTGGGTACCCCCAAGTCGGGGTTGGGCATTTGCCACGTCTGCGCGGGCGCAACGGTGGCTAGGCCCAACACGAGCAGTAAACAGACGAGCAAAAGTATCGGGTAGCGCATTCGATAGAGGCCAGGTCCATCAAAAATACTGGCCCTGCCCGTAATTCCTAGCGAGAGAGCCATTTAGCGCGCATCAGCAGGCTTGTCGAACAATGGCCCGGCACTAGCTTTTTTTAAGCCCAAAATGGTAAGCAGCAGGCCCGAGAGCGAATGCGCTTTGGCGTGTTTACCCGTTTTCAGGTCGTGGGCGAACTTGTTACAGGCGGCAACGTGCACGGGACTGGCCAGGATTTGCGCCACCAGGGCGGGCGTGATAATACCGAGTTGGGCCAGCAGCCGGCCGGCGTTGTCCACTTGGTGCTGCTGCATCCCGGCCGGAGCATCTGCACCTGGCACCAGGTCGAAGGGGATGGTTTCGGCCAGGGCTTGCGGCTTGACCGTGAAAACGATGTTTTTGAAAGCTTTGCCCTTCTTTTCCAGTTTATAGCTGATGTTCAGTTCGGTGTGCTCGTTGATTTGCTTGACTGCTATATCTAGCACACTTTCCCGAAAATCTTTGATTTGCTTCAATTTCTCGTTGCCCTTGTCATCGAGCAGGCCGAGCATACGCTTGAAGTCTTGCAGGTCGTACTTTTTGGTTTCGCCCAGGTTCTTCCATTGGGAACAGAGCTGATACACCCGCTTGGCGTACTTGCTAGTGAGCCGCAGCGCCGCCGCCAGTTCGTAGCTGGTGAAGTTGTTTTTGAGGTCGAACAGGAAGGGTAAAACGTGCCGGGTGAGGTCGAATTCGATGATTCCTTGCCCTTTCAGGAAGCGTATCTGTTGGAACATCCAGATTTGCCGGTACTCGTTGGCATCCTCTACTTCCAGCATGCGAGAGCCCATATCGGCCGTGGCTTTGTGCAGGTACGCCCCGTTGTAGCGTTTGCCCGTCAGGCTGGATAACTCCATAATATCCAGTTGGTAAAGCGTGTCCTTGTCGCCTTTACGCAATTTGGAGATGATGAAAAAGAACAGGTCTAGTTGTAGCTCCGTGTATTCGTAGCGTGCATTGGTCAGGGCATTGTGCTGGCGTATCTCTAGCTCCTTGTTCATCAATAGTATCTGACTGATTCAGGCACAATTATACGGTTAAAAAGGGTAACAACTAAGAGTATCTTTTTAATTACCCTTAGCAGCTACACGAAAACCCTTTGATAACTACACGAAAACCCTTAGCAGCTACACGAAAACCCTTAGCAGCTACACGAAAACCCTTTTTTAGTCGTTCCAAAAATCTGTAAATCATGGGCTTACGAACCTCTCAAATAGAACAAATAATTACAAATACACAAGTTGTGTTTCGCGCGAGAGAAAAATGGCTTTTAGAGCTTGTTGGTCCTGAGTAACCGGTGCGGGTCAAACAAAAAAGCAAAACGGCACCAGTCAAAAGCTTCGCACACCAGGGCGCGGCGCGTCGAAACCACAACTATTTAGTAATTAACAGCTTATTTACTAAATAGTGCAGCTTATATACCTTCTTTTACGGTTTTTAACTGCTAGGCTTTGAAGGCGGCGTTGGCCTTTTTGATTTCGGGCCGGTAGTCCTCGCGCCAGGCGTGCAGGATGGCCATGGCCAGGTCGGGTAGGGACACCCCATCCAGGCCGGGCAGGGTGGCAACGTGGGCAAAGTATTGGTACATTTCCGGGGTAAGCTGCAAGACCAGTTTCCGGTTGGCCTTGCTTTTGGTGACGGGCCGAGCCTGACCGAAGTGGGCTAGGGACCGCTTGCCGGTCGCGGTGGCCAACTCGTCGGAAACGGGGGCAGCGAGTTGCTCCAGGTCGGCCGAGGGGACCGAAGCAGGAGCCGGAGTAGGGACAGGCGCAGAGGGTGATTCTGTTGCCATTGTCGCCTCATGGGCATCCGGTTTGGCGGCAGCTTGTTCTGGCTGAAAAGCGCTGCTACCCGTGCCGACCGGAAACAGGTGCGCCACAGCAGCCGGTACTTCGGGTTTATCGGCTTGGTTCATTTGTTTGAGGTAGTCGGCAACCGGGTTCGGTTTTTTGTCAGCGTCCATTGGAAAGAGCGAAAAAGGGGAAATGCTTATTCAACGGGTACAAAGAAGCCGGGTTAACCTTTTCTCCCTTTTGTTCTCATCGGTACAAAAATGGGTAAGCCGTTCAGAAGAAAAACCCGAAATGTGCAACTAGCACCATTTGCCGCTCGTTCTAGCAACTGCAATTTCATTCTTTATTGCAGCAAGACATGGAATCGTAGCTACAAACTGCGTTTGTAGCTACGATTCCAACGGTACGGTTCGTAAACTCCCCTCCCCTTGTCTTGCTCAAATCCAACGCCTACAAATGCTTATGGAAGTTGAGAAGAAGCCCCAGCGGCAGCCGCAAAAGCCAACAAAAGGGAATAAGACGGCCTGGCTTGGGCTTCGCCTAACGCCGGAGGACAAGGCGCTGATGCAGGCCAAAGCGAAGGAAGCGGGGCACAACACGAACGAGTTTATCCGCCGCGCCGCGCTCGGGTTGGAGGTGAAGCAGAAGCTGCCGGCCGAGCTACGGCAGGTGCTGTTGGCGACGAGCAAGAACCTGAACCAGTACCTAAAGCTGGCCCACATGGGCCGCTTGGATAGGGTGGACGAGGACGCGCTGAGCCACATTATTCAGGCACTCGCCCAGGCCGCGCAATGATAACGCGGACGACCATCGGGGCCGATTTTGAGGGGGCGCTGACCTACGGGGCCGGCCTGAACCAGCGGGGCGCGGGCAAAAAGGCGGAGCTAATTGCCAGCAGCAACCTGATAGACGTGGGCAACCCACGCGGCCTAGCGGCCGAGATGCAGGCCGTCGCCGGCGAGAACACGCGATGTAAAAATCCCGTGTGGCACACGTCGCTGAGTTGGGCCGAAGGGGAGCAGCTGAGCCGGGCGCAAAAGCTGCAAGCGGCCGAGCGGTACTGCGAAATCATCGGGGCCAATTGGGACGCGCACCAAGTGGCCGTGTATGAGCACCGCGACAAGAAGCACGAGCATATCCACATCTACTTCAACCGGGTGCCGGTGATGGGCGGGCCGGCCATCGACACGGGCCACAACTACGCCCGCAACCTGAAAGCCATTAAGGCCATTACCCACGAGTTGAACTTGCATCCGTTGCCGAGCCAGCGACAGAGCTTCAACGACCGCCGTCCCCCGGTGCAGGACACGCGCCAGGTGGTGCGGGCCGCACTGGTCGAGGCGATGAACGACCCGCAGGTGCAGGGCATCGAGCAGTTGCAGGCGCGACTAGCGGCCCAGGGCATCGAGGCCCGGCTAAAGCGCAGCCAGGCCGGGCAGCTCGTGGGCGTGAGCTTCCGGCAGGGCGAGGCGGCGGTAACGGGGCAGGAAGTGGGCATGAAGGCGGCGCAGCTGCGCGCCCACTACGAACCCACGCAGCGCCAAGCGCACGACCAGGTGCCGCAGCTGGTGGCCGCCGACGTGGTGCCGGGCCAGCAGCAGGCGCGGGAGCAGTTGCGCCAGGCGTTGGCCGACGTGCTAACCACGGCGACGGGCGGGGCGACGTTCCAACAAGCGCTCACCCGCCGCGGCATCTCGTGGGAGGTGCAGAAGAACGCGGCTGGCCAAAGCAGTATGCGCTTTACCCAGGACGGCCACACCTTCGCCGGCACAGAGCTAAGCCCAGCGTTTAGTGTCGAGGGTATGAAGGAGCAAATGAGCGCCAACCGCCAGGCCCAGCAGCCCCAGCCAGCCGCGCCGCTCGTGCCGCTCGTGCCGGTGGTGGAGCCGCCGAAATCGGCCGCCCCGGAGCAGCGACCCGTGGCCGCGCAGCCGCCCGCCCCGGAGTTGAAGCAGGCCCCGAAGCCGGAGGCCCCGGAAGCAACGCCGGCCAAGCCAACGCGAAGGGTGCCGAGGCAGAAGCCGAGTTGAAGTCAGAGACCGGGCGGGCGTGCCGTTTTGCAATTGCAAAAAGGGTTGGCCCCGTCCTGAGCGCCGCGAGAATCGCGCATTCGGTGGCCAGGTCGGAGCGGGCAGCAAATACGCTGCTCTCGATGCCTTAAAACCGCATTTTGAGGTAGTACGGGCGTTTTTTCGTATCTTGTGGTATGGAAAATCAGACCAAAATTCACGCTGCTACCGACGAGCTGGCCCTGTTGGAATTCGATATTGACGCGCTGCAAAGCCGCCACGGCTTGCCGGTGGACGAGGCCGACCTAGCCGCCAAGCAGCAGCGCGCCCTCGAACTATACGCCACGCTCTACGAACTGCGCAACACCCCAAACGCGCCGCAGGGCTAAGCGGGCTTTATCCCATGCAGCAGCAGTACCGCAAACCAAAGTTTGCCCGCACCGAGCGCACCCCCGCGCAGCGGTGGGAAACGGTGTCGTGGGCCTTCGCGGCCGGCAGCGCCGACGGCGGCGGCCCCAGCCCGGAGCTGGTGCAGCTCTACAAGTTCTACGTAGCCGGCGACATTGACCTGGCCATGGTGCGCGGCGAGTTGGACCGGCTGTATCCGCAGTACCCCAGCGGCGACCCGATGTATCCCGACCCGCCCGCCCCGCGCCCGGTGTTTCCGCCTCTGGTGCTGGTCGAGGAACCCGGCCGGGTGTTTCCCTTCGCGGCCGAAATGGCGGCGCTGGTGCAGGAAATAGCGGCCTTGCCGCCCCGTCAGCACTACATTGAGCTGGACCTGAGCACCGCTCCCGAACACCTCTAATTTTACCCTATTCGTTCAGCGTACCCATCCCACCAGTAAAACTTATGGCCGATAACAAAACAGAGGAATCGTACGCAGAGCACCAAGACACCAGCAAGGAAGTCGGGGCCGCGCTTGTCTCCAACAATTTCGACAATGCCCTAGATTACGCAGAAATCGGCTTGGATGCGTTTGTTAGTAACGATATTCTGAAGGAGATACCCATTGTTAAGACAGTGGTGGGCGTGGTTAAATCTGGATTGAAAGTGAAGGAAATATTCTTCGCGAAGAAGATACTGACCTTTTTGAAGGAGTTCCACTCCGGGAAATTGCCGAAGGATAAGTTCGACAAGTTCCAGAAGGAATTCACGGCCGACGAGAAATACCGGGCGAAGGTGATGGAACAGGTCATGGTATTCAATGATACTTTCCTTCAAATCGAGAAGTCAAAAGTCTTCGCTAACCTGTTCGCTGCCCACTTGAACGAAGTCTATGGTTGGGACGACTTCATCAATTTGAGCTTCTGCCTCAATCAAATGAACATGTACGGCATCGCGTTATTTGACGACATGGCAAAGTTTAAGGTGCCTTTTTACGGAACAATGTATGACGACACCAAGCAGCTCTACCACCTGCTTAGCAATTCTGGCACAATCTCTATTTGGGGTAATCATCTAGATATCACACCGTACGGCCTATACATGTATCATTATGGTCTTCAAGGGAAAGTAAACGAAGACATTAAAGAAAATTATCCTTCAATATTTAAACCGAAGGAGGAAATGCCGAAGGAAGGGAAAGGTTTGGAGGACCACTAATCGGGCCGCATCAATGGCCAATAGCACGGCCAGCCAACAGGCGAGCACCTAGTATACGAAGCAAAAAACCTTCTAAATCGGTCCCTGAAACGAGGCCCCGAACCGGAAAAGTACCACGCCGGCAGCGGCGGGCGGGCGGACCAAAACCCGCCTTTATTCCAAGAGTTGTCCGACAATGAATGTTATGTTAAGTGACGAAACGGGGAACAAGCGGGAAAAGAACGCCCCCCGCCACTACCCCCAAAATCCTGTTTACTTACGCCCAGAAAAAAGCCCATGCTAGCCTTTCCCAAACCGACCAAAGCCGAACAGCGCGCCGAGGACGCTGCCCGAGCGCAAGGGCTCATCGACTACGAACGGGTGCAGGCGCTGGTGCAGGCGGGCGACTTGGCGGGGGCCGTGCAGGCCATTACCCCCTTTCCGGGCGGGCACTACTTCAGCCAGGCGGTGGAGGCCGTGGCCCGCGCCCAGGTGCAGGCCGGCGAGCTGCTGGCGGCCGTGGCCACCGCGCAGCGGCTGCCTTACGCCGACACGAAGGGCGAGGTACTCGGGGCCGTGGTGCAGGCGCTGGTGCAGCGGGGCGACGTGGCCGCTGCGCAGTGGCTGGCGGCCACCGTGACGGGATTCCGGTACGTGGACGTGATGAAACGGATTGCGGAGGCTCAGCAGCAGGCCGGGGACACCGAAGCCGCCCGGCGCACCTTGCGACAAGCACGGGAACGCGCCGAGGGGTTCGGCGAGGGGGACATGAAAAACGGCTACTTCCGGTCCTATTACCTGGCCGACATTGCCCAGGCCCAGGTGCAGGCAAGCGACGTGGCCGGGGCAACCCATACCGCGCAGCTCATTACCCACCAGGAGGAGCGG
>JAYULN010000340.1:0-11318 GCA_043763525.1 Hymenobacter sp. | reverse complement strand
ATAATCCAGGCCAGGCAGTTGCGGTAGGCCTTGCCGATGGCGCGGGTCTGGGCCATGCTCATGATGGCGAATTCCTGGTAGAATTTCTTGCCGCTCTCTTTGTTCGAGCACACGGCAAAACCCGCCCCTACGGTGGTGCCATGGCGCATATCAAACAGCGTTACCTTGGCCTGGTACTTCAGCTCCTCGGCGCTGCTCACGTTGATGACGTGCTCCACGATGGGCACAATGCCCAGGCGCGAACCAGCGTACTGCCAGCCCTCCACGTTCACAAACTCCTTGCCTTGTACGTTGGTCGTGAGCTTGTTGTCCTTGATGAACTTGGCGAGGTCCTTCGCCAGGTCCAGCGTTTCGTCGGAGCGGCTGATGTCGTAGCTCTCGACCTTCACTTTTTTGGTAATGTCCTTGGTGGTTTTGGGGGCCTCGTTCATGGCTTTGTTCTTTAGTAATGTGTCCAACTGATGTTCGGGTTTATAACCTAAAGATAGAAAGAAACGTGCCAAAAAGACCAAAAATATTAGTAAATTTTACGACTGTATATCAAGTGTTTATGGTGATTATGAATTTTGTTCAAGCTAATGGTCTTGGAGTTGTTTCAACAAAGTCGGGCAAGTACAGCTATTGAGCTCCCCAACAGCAGGAATTAAATAAAAATCCCCCAACTGGGAGCCCGGCACGAAACCCAAGTAGGTATGCTTGGATTCTATCCGAACTGCAGCCCTGCGTCTTCGGCCACCCGCGCCATTGGGCCGCCGCCGAGCGCAATTATCTGGATGCGGCCACTCCGCTCTTTTTGCCCGTGATTCAGCGCTATATGCGCGCCCTCGGCAAGATTTAGCGCCCAACAAGCAGCAAATGAGCAAAGTATCCGGAAAGCGTGCCACCCTGACAGGATGGGCATTGGCTTCGTTCTCGGCTGGCCATACGGTGCTTTACGACAGGCCGGCAGTAAAAGGAATACAGACTATCATCCAGTTGGAAGTAGCCTTATCGTTCACCAAAACGGTAGTGCGCTTGGCATGTCCGGCTACCCTCCGCGACAGTGCCCTTCCAGTAACCCATTCTTTCACCTATTATTTTAATGGTATTATTAATATATTATTCATAACTTACGGCATGAATAATGCTTTCGAACAGGCGTACGATGCCTATGTCGTGCGTAAACAACTCGCCCGCCAATTACAATGGCTTCAATTACGGCACGACTGGCTGACGCCGCGTTCCCACCCTGGGGTGCCAGCCGCTATTGCCACGCCCATTCCTCCGCTCAAAGAGCTGAAGCCTCACCGCGCGACTCGGTAAAGGCACCGTGCTGCTTTGGGACGCTTTGGTGCCACCCCTGACGCGCTTGTTCCCGCCGGCTCACGCGGTGGTCTGCGCTAGTGGGCACCCGCAGCAGGAGTGCCTCCGGTCGTCGCCAGGCCTTGCAATACAACCTGGATACCTGCGACAATCATCCAAACGGGGCTAATCTGAACCGTCAGAAGTGAAGGTAATCTTAACCGTGCAACGCCATGAAAAAGTATTTGATTAGAGGTGCTTACAATGCCGAGGGAACCAAGGGCCTACTGCAGGAAGGCGGCACGGGGCGTAAACAGGCCATTGAGCACATGTTGGCCGCCCTGGGTGGTAAAGTGGAATCCTTTTATTACACCTTGGGGGAACAGGAGGTATACCTGGTAATCGAACTTCCGGATGATGTATCGGCCGCCGCCGTTGGATTACGCGTGAATGCGGCCGGGCTGGTGCGCGTCTCCCTGACGGTCCTACTAACTCCGGAACAGATTGACGAAGCCGCTAAAAAATCGGTTAGTTACCGGTCACCAGGGGGGAAATAACTACTCATAGGGTGTTCAAAAAAAAGGTGTTTTCAGCAAAAGCAACTCACGCAATTAACTTTTACGCCTCCTCGCCAGTAGCGAAACCCTACCCGCCTTCCAGAATATGCCCGTCGCGCATCACAATCTTGCGGTCGGCCATTTCGGCCAGCTGGTCGTTGTGGGTCACAATCACGAAGGTCTGGCCCAGCTCTTTGCGCAGCAGGAAGAAAATCTGGTGCAGCTCCTGGGCGTTTTTGGTGTCGAGGTTGCCGCTGGGCTCGTCGGCGAAGATGATTTCGGGCGAGTTAATCAGGGCGCGGGCCACGGATACGCGCTGCTGCTCGCCGCCGCTCATCTCGCTGGGCTTGTGGTTGGCCCGAAATTCCATGTTCAGCATGCCCAGCAATTCGCGGGCCCGCACGCGCACTTCCTTTTCGGAGCGGCCGGCCAGGTAGGCAGGCAGGCACACGTTTTCGAGGGCCGTGAACTCGGGCAGCAGGTTGTGAAACTGGAAGATGAAGCCGATGTGCCGGTTGCGGAACCGGGCCAGGTCGTTGCGCCCCAATGAGCTCACCGACTCGCCATCAAATAAAACCTCGCCCGAATCGGGACTGTCGAGTGTGCCCAGAATGTGCAGCAGCGTGCTTTTGCCGGCCCCCGAGGAGCCGACGATGCTGACGATTTCCGACTTCTCAATCGTTAAATCGATGCCCTTGAGCACGTTCAGAGCGTTGTAGCTCTTATGAATGTTGATAGCTTGCAGCAACGGTGGGCAGCGATGGACGTGAGTGATGCGGTAGTGGCAAAGCTACGCAGAATCCGGACGGAGCGAAGCCGCGCCCTATACGCAGCCAACCGGTTGGCGTAGATAAGTTTCTCCCCGTGACGGTACTTTTCCGGATGCTACCTTCTTTTTTATTGTGGCGGCGCTGGTGGCCGTTGGGCCTGGCCACGAGCCTGCTGCCGCTGCTGTGGTGGTGGCCCCGCCGGCCCCTCAACGATGCCGCAGCCTGGGCCGAAACCCGCCAGCTGGCGGCCACGGTCCCCAGGTTCGGCCCCAGGCCCGCCGCTGCGGGGTTCGATAGCACGCGGCTGCGCGGCGTGAGCTGGGTGGGCGGCGACTCCATCGGCCCCGCCGCGCTGGGGCCGCTGCATCGGGCCCACATCACCTGGATAGCCCAGATGCCGTTTGGCTGGCAGGCCGGCCCTGCCGAGCCCGTCGTGCAGCTGCACACGGCCCGGCCCGGCGGGGCCCGCTGGGGCCTGTGGGGCGAAAGCGACGCGGGCCTGACCTACACGGCCCGGCTGGCCCGGCAGCACGGCATCCGCACGCTGCTGAAGCCACATGTGTGGGTGCGGGGGCACAAATCCTGGCCCGGCGACATCGACATGACCAGCCCCGCCGATTGGGATGCCTGGTTTGCCAGCTACGCTACCTTCATCCTGCACTACGCCCAGGTGGCCGAACGCGGGCATT
Source organism: Hymenobacter sp. (assembly GCA_043763525.1). Classification (GTDB taxonomy): domain Bacteria; phylum Bacteroidota; class Bacteroidia; order Cytophagales; family Hymenobacteraceae; genus Hymenobacter. Next base: position 8,021 of record JAYULN010000340.1, on the reverse strand, counting down.
TCGATGGCCTGTGCATTGGCACCGAGCTGCTGCACGCCACCGAGCCGGCCCACGAGCAAGCCTGGCGCGGCCTCATTCGCAAAATCCGGCACGTATACCCCGGCCCGCTCACCTACGCGGCCAACTGGAGCGGCGAGTACCAGCAAATCCGGTTCTGGGATGCGCTCGACTACGTGGGCATTCAGGCCTATTTCCCGCTGAGCACCGCCCCGAGTCCGCCGCTCGACACGCTGCTGCGCGGCTGGCAGCCCCACCTGCGGGCGCTGGCCGCCTGGCAGAAAAAAATCAAAAAGCCGGTCGTTTTCACCGAAATCGGCTACAAAACCACGCCCGATGCCGCCGCTCGCCCCTGGGAATGGCCCGAGCGGCTGGCCACCTTCGATGCGCCCGACGAAGCCACCCAGGCCCGCTGCTACGAGGCCATGTTCCGGGCCTGCTGGGGCTTGCCGTGGCTGAAAGGGGTGTTTATCTGGAAGTGGTACCCCGGCCTCGAAACCGATGGCCCGGCCCGCCGCCACGCTGATTTCACGCCCCAGCACAAGCCCGCTGAGGCCGTATTGGCCCGCTGGTATGGCTTGTAGCGCGAAGTGGGGCTTCGCGTCCCCGCGCCGGTCGTAATCGTTGGAATGGCTTTAACGGCGCGGGGACGCGAAGCCCCGCTTCGCGCTGCTATACTACCCGTCGAGCGCCGTAATCACAGCCGGAAGGCGTACTTTCGTGCCACCAACCGAAGGTCAGCGAAGCTAAACCCATCCCTTTACCGTTTTTATGAACATTCACGAATACCAGGGCAAGGAAATCCTGAAAAAATACGGCGTGCGCGTGCAAGAAGGCATCGTGGCCAACACGTCCGAGGAGGCCGTGGCCGCCGCCGAAAAGCTGACCGCCGACACCGGCACCAGCTGGTACGTCATCAAAGCCCAAATCCACGCTGGCGGGCGCGGCAAAGGCGGCGGAGTGAAGCTGGCCAAAAACCTCGAGCAAGTGAAGGAAATTGCCGGCAATATCATCGGCATGCAACTCATCACCAAGCAAACCGGTCCCGAAGGCCGCCTGGTGCACAAGGTGCTGGTGGCGCAGGATGTGTACTACCCCGGCGTGTCGGAGCCCAAAGAATACTACATGAGCGTGCTGCTGGACCGCGCGCTGGGCAAAAACGTCATCATCTACACCACCGAGGGCGGCATGGACATCGAAGAGGTGGCCGAGTCGCATCCCGAAAAAATCCACCGCGAGCACGTGGACCCCGCCGTGGGCCTGCAAGGCTTCCAGGCCCGCAAAATTGCCTTCAACCTTGGCCTCGAAGGTGAGGCACAGAAGGAAATGGTGAAATTCGTGACGGCCCTCTACAAGGCCTACGACGAAACCGACAGCGCCATGTTCGAAATCAACCCCGTGTTGAAAACGTCGGACAACAAAATTCTGGCCGTGGATGCCAAGGTGACGCTGGACGAAAACGCCCTGTACCGCCACAAGGATTTCGTGGCCCTGCGCGACTTCAACGAGGAAGACCCCCTGGAAGTGGAAGCCAGCCAGAATAACCTCAACTATGTGAAGCTCGACGGCAACGTGGGCTGCATGGTGAACGGCGCCGGCCTGGCCATGGCCACCATGGACATCATCAAGCTGAGCGGCGGCGAGCCGGCCAACTTCCTCGACGTAGGGGGTGGAGCCAACGCCCAGACGGTGGAAGCTGGTTTCCGCATCATCCTGAAGGACCCGAACGTGAAGGCCATCCTGATTAACATCTTCGGCGGCATCGTGCGCTGCGACCGGGTAGCCACCGGCGTGGTGGAGGCCTACAAAGCCATCGGCGACATCCGCGTGCCCATCATCGTGCGCTTGCAAGGCACCAACGCCGAAGAAGGCGCCCGCATCATCGACGAAAGCGGCTTGAAAGTGTCGTCGGCCGTGCTGCTGAAGGATGCCGCGGCTCGCGTGAAAGAAGTGCTGGCCTCGAATTAAAAACTGAGAATTCTAAATTAAAAATGGCCGCTCGGAGCATATCCGGCGGCCATTTTTAATTTAGAATTCTCAGTTTTTAATTCATTTTCCTTCCGCTACGCCGGCGTTTTCTTCGGCCTGCACCGGAACCGCCTTGCCCATTACTTTCAGCTCCACTTCCATGTTGCCGCGGGTGCCCACCGAGTAGGGGCAGATTTTGTGGGCCTGGCGTACCATATCAATGGTTTTGGCTTCGTCGAATTTCTTCAGGTCCACGTCGAGCACGGCGCTCAGGCCGTAGGCTTCACCTTCCTGAAACAGGGTGACCGAACACTGTACCGAGCTTTCGCGGTCGAGGGTGTCGCCGGCGCGCTGGGCGATAACGAGCAGCGCCTGCTGGAAGCACGAAGCGTAGCCGGCGGCAAACAGCTCTTCGGGGTTGGTGGCGTTCTTTTTGCCGCCCAGGCCCTCAGGTACGGACATTTCCAGGTCGATAACACCGGTAGCGGAGCGGACGTGGCCGCTGCGGCCACCGACGGCCGAAGCATCGGCCGTGTAGAGGTTCTTTTTCATGAAGGAATAGGAGATGGTTGGGATGCGGCATTAACTGCGTTTTAGCCCACAGGGTTTTCCTGCTGGCCCGCCGTTGGGCAGAAATGTAGCTCGTCATTTGGCGGCATCGGCTTTTGTAGCTACTTTTGCAGCCTATTCCGGCCGCGTCGTACAACGGATAGTATGAGAGTTTCCGAAGCTCTTGATTTAGGTTCGATTCCTAACGCGGCCACCAGAAACCCCCATTTGCAAACCGCGAATGGGGGTTTGGTTTTTTAATTATTTGGTGGGGATTTGAGTGGCGACGGCGCATCGGTGCTGTCCGCCATGGGATGGGCGTTTCGCGGCGGCGGCGGGAGGAGATAGAAGTTGGAGAAACTTTTGACCGATTTTAGACAGCATAATTACTGCTGTTACGCGGTGCCTTGGTTGAAGCACCGTTCGCGCTACAACCTACTGCGTAACGTCAGTAATTAGTAACTGCTGTTACGCACCACCTTGAGTGATTGCTTGGAAAGGGCCTTTGCTGAAGCAGCTGAAGTCTCTTTCTGAAGCGTAGGCGCAATCAGTGCGTAACATCAGTTATATTATATACCTGTGTAAATTCGGTGTCTTTGTATCTAAACTGCCTTGGGGTACGTAACGATGAACTGTATTCTGGATTTCACCTTAATTCCTAACCCATGAACACGAAACCATTCTTCGCTACCCTCGCCCTGACCGCTGCTTTGGCAGCCCCCGTTTTCGCTCAGGAAACCATGAAAACCAAGAGCGACACCGACAAAACGAAGACCAAAGCCGACGGCATGACCACCAAAACCAAAATGGCCGACGACGGCAAGATGAAGGTGAAAGGCAAGTCGGACGAAGGCGACAAAATGAAGAGCAAAACCAAGCCCCGCGAAGACATGAAAATGAAGGACGGGAGCATGAGCGGCGGCACCGCGAGTAACATGGGGGCCACCGGGGCCACCTCGGGCGGCGTGATGGTGGGCGGGGCCATGATGACGGCCGATAAGGACATTGTAGACAATGCTGCCGGCAGTGCCGACCACACCACCCTGGTGGCCGCCGTGAAGGCCGCCGGCCTGGTGGAAACGCTGAAAAGCGCTGGCCCTTTCACCGTATTTGCGCCTACTAACGCGGCCTTCGATAAGCTGCCCACCGGCACCGTAGCTTCGCTGCTGACGCCTGAGATGAAGCCCACGCTCACCAAAATCCTCACCTATCACGTAGTGCCCGGCCGCCTCACCGCCGCCTCCCTTAAGGATGGCCAGGTGCTGACTACCGTGCAGGGTGAGCAGCTGACGGTGATGAAAAACGCCAGCGGCGTAATGATTAAAGATGCCAAGGGTGGCATGGCCAAAGTGACCATCGCCGATGCCATGTCGAGCAACGGCGTAACTCACGTAATCGACACCGTGCTGATGCCAGCCAAGTAGTGGAGTTGTGGATTGGTGGATTTTTTTGCTGCCTACTGCTCCAACTTAATTGATGTAAAAAGGCCCGCTGGTTTATCCAGTGGGCTTTTTTTGGGTTTTTCGGGGCTGTGCTGCCTCACCAAATAGCTAGCCGGCGGCCCACGGTGCGGCCATCGGGCAGGGTGAGGCGCATGGTGTAGAGGCCGGGCGGTAGGGTGGGCAGCGCCAGGATGGGCTGGCCGTGGGGGGCGGTCTGCTCCCATACGATGCGGCCGAGGGCATCGAGCAGCGCGGCGCGGATAAAGGGTGGCCCGGCTACGGCCACGGTGCCGTGGGCAGGGTTGGGGTAGAGGCTGAAGGCGGCGGCCTCGTGGGCGGTGGCGCTGGCCGTGGCCACGTTATTGGTCATCACGGGGCGCATCATGAGGGCCCCACGGGGGCTTTGGCCGCGCGGCACGAAGTTGACGGTGTCCCAGGCCCCGGTGTTGTCGCGCCGCCAGAGGTGGCGGGCGGGGTAGGTGCTGTTCAGGTCGAGGCCGTAGTGGAGGTCGCGGCCTTGCGAGGGCTGCGAGTAGCCCACGTAAAAGGTGCTGGTGACCCGCACGGGGGCATCAAAGGTGATTTCGTAGTACTGCCAACCCGCGGGCAGCGGGTTGGGCATGGTAATCGTTTTGGTGGCGCGGGGCTGGGCGGCGGGCTGCCCGGCCACATCGTCCCACACGTTGATGGTGACGGACCGGCTAGCGGCATCCGAAGCCGTGAAAACGGGGTAGAGGCGCAGGGCGCGCACATAATCGGGTTGGTTGAGGTCGAAACGGTAGGCGAAGGCCGAGGCTACGCCGGAGGAGTAGGGCACGAGCTCAGTGATGTTTTCAGCGGTGCCGTCGTCGTAGGCGTAGTAATTATTCAACTCGACATCGCGGAAAATGGTGTCGTTGGCCAGGGTGCGGGGCGCGGGCTCCTGGGTGTTGAGGGCCAGGGTGTAGCGCAGGGTTTTGGGCGTGGCGGTAGCGGACGGGGGCAGGCGGTTGGCGTGGCCGGTCACGCTGTCCTGGCGCGGGCTGGTGGGAATGGCGCGGGTGTCATCGAGCCAGAAGCCCGGGATGGCCGAGCCGCCCAGTTCGCGCACGCTGCCCTGGACTCGCACCAGCAGGGGTAAAAACCCCGGCCGCAGGTTACTCAGGTTGACCCCGAGGCGCGGGTTGAGCTCGGCGCTGGGTGGGCTGGCGGCGTTGAACTGCCACACCGGCATGGCGGCAAACCGGCGCAAGGGGCTGCGCAGCCCGCCCGACGGATTCCCGCCTTTCAGGCCAGCGCTGGTGGCTACGTCGGCGAAAGTGGTGTCGGCCAGGCCTTGGGTGCGGCCCCGGTCGAGCAGCACGTAGTCGACGCTCCAGTTGTCGCTGTTGTCGGCGCGGTTGCCGCTGGCCACAAACCGAAACTGGAAAGTGCCGTGCAAATATTTGCCCTGGTCGAGGAGCACTGCCTGCTGGCGAAAGGCCGTGCGGCGGCCCGTGCTGGTTTTGAACCACACCGATTCCCAGTTGCCGACATCGGTTTTCACAAATAATTCGAGGCGGACCGGCGAGCTGCTGAGATTGGAGTTGGGCACGCTCACGATGCTGCCGCTCTGCCAGGCAAAGCTGAGGACTACCTGGTCGCTGGCGGTGCGGCCGCTCAGGTCGATGGGCTGCGAGGTGAGCGAATCGAGCACGCCGTAGGAGCTGGTCACGGCCCCGCTGTAGCTCTGGCCGTTGGCCCGGAGGCCGTCGAGGGTAGCGGCCCCACGGCTGGGTGGGTTCAGAGCCAGGCGGTTGCTGACGAAGGCTCCGCCGCTGGCCAGCCAATTTTGGGCTTTGGGGCGGCCTTCGAGGGGCGTGGTGAAATCGTCGAAGAAGGGCAGGGCCAGGGCGGCCGTGCCCCGCAGCTGGGCCGTGGGCAGGGCCGCCGGAGCCGCGTAGGCCGCCCGGGCGGGGTCGGCCGCCAGGGGCAGAGCGGGGGCCACTTGGGCCGTGGCTGCGCCGGCCAGCAGCAACAGCACCGGCAGCACCAGGCGGCAATACGTGCGGAAGGGTGTCATCATAGCAAATGGGGTTGAAATCCTAACGACGGCGACGGGGGAAATAGTGCGGTAATGCAGTAGCGCGAACTTTGCGGTTCGCGTCCCCGCGCCAGTGGAGTTTGCTTAATAACGGCGCGGGGACGCGAACCGCAAAGTTCGCGCTACTAACTTGACGGGGCTGCTACTTGGCTACCCAGATATCGACCAGCTGGCCCATGCGGATGGTGGCATCGGGGCCGGCCACGGGGCGCTGGCGCACCACGGTGCCGGCCGTTTGGCCTTCTTCGGCGGGCAGCTCGAATACTTCGCCTTTTTGCAGGCCCTGGCCGATGAGCAGGGTAACGGCCTCATCTTCGGGCATGTTCACGAGGTTGGGCACGGCGAAGGTTTGGTTGCCCTGGCCGTCGCCCACCACGAGGTCCACTTTTGTGCCTTTGGCAATGGGCGCGCCGGGTGCTATTTCCTTGCCGTTCACGAGCTGCTTGAGCACGGCATTCTGGGCCAGGTCGGGCACCAGCTGAATCTGGCCCACCACCAACTCGTAGCTTTTGAGAATGAGTTGGGCATTTTTCATCGAGCCACCAGTTAGGGTGGGCATCTTGATTACCGGCGGGTTCTTCATGCTCACCTGCAGGTAGATTTTGCGGTCCTCCTTCACCTTTTCGCCGGGGGCGGGGTCCTGCACCAGCACCGTGAAGGGGCGAATGTTGGGGCTGTAGCTGGAATCATCGACGAAATAGGCCAGGTTGCGGTCGTCGAGGTATTTCTCCAGGTCGGCCACGTTCATGCCCGTCACCTTGGGCACCGTAATGGTTTCACCGTGGTGGGTGCTGATGGGCAGGTACACGTAGAAAAAGCCCAACACGAGCAGCAGCCCCGTCAGCGCGATGAGAAAGAGGTGCTTGAAAACGTCGAACGGCGTTTCGGCTTTGAGGTAATTCATTTTGAGAATGATTTTTTAGTGGGGCAAAGAACGAAAAACTCCCCTCCGCAGATGAGGAGGGGACGCGGCCGCGAAGCGGGCGCTGGGGTGGTTGAATCGTTGAACGACTCGCGGTTGCTTCGTTCGGGTGTCGTTCAACGCCCACAACCACCCCCGTTTCAGCTTCGCTGAAACATCCCCTCCTTGGTAAGGAGGGGAGTTTTCGTTCAGCTTACTCGGGCTTCCCGCGCCTTGCCGAACTCCAGAATGCGGTCGATAAACTCGTAGGGTGTGTAGCCGGCCAGGGCCGTCTGGTGGAAAATGCAGGTGGCCGGTGTCATACCGGGCAGGGAGTTGACTTCGATGATGATGACCTCCACCGCGCCGGCCGGCCGCACCCGTACGAAAGCGTCAATTCGGGCGTAGCCCTGAATATCGAGCACTTCGGCCACGCGGCGCAGCACGGCTTTTACCTCGTTCGAGATGCGCTGGCGCTCGGCTGGGTCGGTATCGTAGCGGGCGGGGGTGATGTTCTGGCCTTCGCCGGCCAAAAATTTCTCCTCCAGGCTCAGCACCTCGCCGGTGGCCAGGGCCTCACTGGCCTCAAACACTTCGATGTCGAGCCGGTCATCTTCGTCATACGACGTGAGCAGGCCGCCCGTGATTTCGAGGAAGTGCGCGGCCCCGTCGCGGCTGATGAGGGTTTCGACCAGGAAGGCATCCTTGCGCGGAAACTCTTCCTTGAAACCCAGTTGCAACACCTCGGCCGGGCCGGGAATGAGGTCCTCATCGGTGCGGAAAATCAGCTCGCAAAACGCCGCCAGCTCGGCGCGGGTCTTGATTTTCTTCACCGCCGAGGAGCAGCCGTCGTCGGCCGGCTTGGCGATGAAAGGGTAGGGAAACTGGGTTTCAAGGGCGCGGTAGAAGCTTTCGGCATCAGCCTGCCACTCCGGCTTGGTAGCCATGCGGTGCTCGGCCACGCGCAGGCCGGCTTCGCGCAGGCGCTTGTTGGTTTCGAACTTATTGATGGTGATGCTGCTGCTGGCCACGCCCGAGCCGTTGTAGGGCAGGCCCAGCTTTTCGAGCTCGACTTGCAGGGCGCCGTCTTCGCCGGGGCGGC
>JAYULN010000339.1:0-1818 GCA_043763525.1 Hymenobacter sp. | reverse complement strand
CCGCTACCAGGGGCGGCAGCGGCTGGGCGATACTCCAATTTGCCCCTCATTACCTTTAGAAAATGGAGATTCTCACAACTGACCACCATGGTGCCATCACAGATTTACAAGTAGAAACCCAACTTGTGCGTGATGACAGCGGCCAATACGTTGCTTACTGTCCGGCGCTGGAATTATCGTCCTATGGTGACACCGAAGCAGAAGCCCACCATGCATTCAATAAAGCGCTGACTTGTTTTAAGCAGGATGTTGCCCACCGCGGAACGTTGGACCAACTCCTTTTGGCCTTGGGCTGGCAGCGCCATGCTACCCCAACAACTGTAACATACGAACGGATTTAAGCCCCCCGGCCCCAAACGCCCCCTCCCCGCCGCCCCGGGGCCGCAGCGGCTAGAGAAGCTTAAGTGTATCGGTTCGACTCCGGCCAAGGGCCGAACCTAATAAGGGGAGTATTCGTTATATTTGCACTGTGACTCGCCTAAGCCTTGTAGCTTAGACCGGGCCACGACAAAGTCCCCGGTTGTTTTAACCGGGGCATTTTTTTGCCTATTAGGCTCGGATGATGCCTTGTGGGTCGGCCGGCGCGGCGGTTTTGAGCAACATCGCATCGAGGGTTTTGAATAGCTGATGCAAGTCGAACTTGCGGGTGCTGCCTTTAGGGTACTCCTGCTGGTAGAGGCAGAAGGCTATGGCATCGACGGCCTGCACGTAGTAAGAATGGATAGATTGCCGGCACACCACCTCTTCCAGAATAGCGGTAATGGGCGGGGTTTCTTTGCGCATCGAACGGAACAGCAACCGGAGTGCCGTTTCGTTGGTGTCGTCGGAGATGACCAGTCCCAGTTGATTTTGCGCCTGCAAAAAATCATCAAACCCGCGCAGCAGTAGCCGCCAAGCCATTTCCTGATAGTTGGTTTCGGCAGTTACCTGCTGTTTGTCGAGGCACACACTCAGAATGCGCGCCTTGGGAAAGAAGGTGGGCATCAGTTCTACAAAGTCCTTCAGCAACCGCACGCGCACTGACTTATGGATTTGCTTATACGCATCCAGTTTGTGCGGCCGGATAAGCTCGCTGCTATGAAATTCTACCTTTTTGGGCAAGCCGGTCGCCTGCTTCACGCTCTCGCGGAAAGCAAGCATCCGCGCCAGTCCCGCCGCCCACTCTTCTTCGGGAACAATCAAGCCGCTCAGAATAAAGTGCGGCGTGTTGCTGCCATTGTAGCGGCCAGGGTCGCCGCTTTCGTCCACGTAGAGGAAATACATTCAATCGGCCAGTTAGCAAAAAGCCACCCCGTTCTGGGGTGGCTTTTCCGTGATGCTAAGGTATCTGTTTTCGCAGGGAATTGTGACAGGCTTTTAGTTAAGCACGCCCCCCCCGCCGCCCCCGGTCCCGCCGCGGCTAGAGAAACTTAGGTTTCAAAACCAAACCAGCCGCTACCGGGGGCGAAGGCGGCCGAAGAAGCTTAGGTTACGGCAACAAAAAACCCGCCCTGGTGCGCGTGCTGCCGAAGGAGCAGAGGCGTGGCGAGTGTTGTTTCGAATAGTTAGAGCGCGGCTTACGACGCTTGCTTGTACTGGGCATCGGCGGGCAGCTTGCCTATCTTCTTCAAGTAGGTAAATAACTCCCGCTTCGTGAGCGGCCCGCTGATACGGCCGGCTTCCCATTCTTCCGCCGTTTTGCCGTTCATGGAAAGGCTAGTCGGATTCGGCTGCGAGGCGGCGGAGGATGACGTCTTGGATGGTTTCATAACGGGGAAGGCTTACGTCGTCGACAACGAGCTGCTGCCCGCTGATAGTAAAAATAACGGAAATAAACTT
>JAYULN010000338.1:0-1822 GCA_043763525.1 Hymenobacter sp. | reverse complement strand
ATCACCCGGTTGGTGGGAATCACCACCACGTCGAGCTTGTAGATTTCCCAGAACTCGCCGGCTTCGGTTTCGGCCGTGCCGGTCATGCCGCACAGCTTGTGGTACATGCGGAAATAGTTCTGCAAGGTTACCGTGGCGTAGGTCTGCGTCGCGTCTTCCACGCGCACGTTTTCCTTAGCCTCGATGGCCTGGTGCAGGCCATCGGAGTAGCGGCGGCCTTCCATCACGCGGCCGGTTTGCTCGTCCACAATTTTCACCTTGCCGTCGTCGGTCAGGATGTACTGGTCATCCTTCTCAAACAGCGTGTAGGCCTTCAAAAGCTGGTTCACGGTGTGCACCCGCTCCGATTTCTCGTTGTAGTCGCTCATCAGCTTTTCCTTCTGATGCAGCTTCTCTTCGGCCGATAGAGCAGCGTTTTTCTCGATACCGGCAATGCCCATCCCAATGTCGGGCATGATGAACAGCTGGGGGTCTTCGCCCTGGGCCGTAATCAGGTCAATGCCCTTTTCGGTCAGCTCAATCTGATTGTTCTTCTCGTCAATCGTGAAAAACAGCGGCTCGTCGGCCTTGGGCATCTGGCGCGAATTGTCGGCCAGGTAGTGGTTTTCGGTGGCCAGCAGCACGGCGCGGTTGCCGCTTTCGCTCAGGAATTTGATGAGGGGCTTGCTCTTGGGCAGGCCGCGGTGGGCACGAAACAGCATGAGGCCGCCCTCGCCGTTCTTGTCGCCTTCTTCCACGCCGGTTTTGCCGGCGGCAATCTGCTTGCGGGCTTCCACCAGGTAGGCTTGCACCACTTTCTTCTGCTCATCTACCAGGCGCTGGATGCGCGGCTTGAGCTGGTAGAACTCGTGCACATCGCCGCGCGGCACCGGGCCGGAGATGATGAGCGGCGTCCGCGCATCGTCAATCAGCACGGAGTCCACTTCGTCGACCATGGCGAAGTGGTGCTTGCGCTGCACCAGCTCCTCGGGGTCGCGGGCCATGTTGTCGCGCAGGTAGTCGAAGCCGAATTCGTTGTTGGTGCCATAGGTGATGTCGGCCTGATAGGCGGCGCGACGCTCCGGCGTATTGGGCTGGTGTTTGTCGATGCAGTCCACCGTGATGCCGTGGAACTCGAACAGCGGCGCGTTCCATTCGGAGTCGCGCTTGGCCAGGTAGTCGTTCACGGTTACGAGGTGCACGCCGCGCTTCGACAAAGCATTCAGGAACGAAGGCAAGGTTGAAACCAGCGTTTTGCCTTCGCCCGTGGCCATTTCCGAGATTTTGCCCTGGTGCAGCACCACGCCACCAATCAACTGCACGTCGTAGTGAATCATGTCCCAGGTGATTTCCGCCCCGCCGGCCAGCCATTTATTAGCCCACACGGCTTGGTCGCCTTTAATCTCGCAGTTGGCGTGCGTGGCGGCGTACTCACGGTCGTGGGCGTTGGCGGTAACCACCAGCTGGCCGTTTTCCTTGTAGCGACGGGCCGTTTCCTTCACAATGGCGAAGGCGGTCGGCAGCACTTCCAGCAGCACGGCTTCGAGGTCCTTGTTACGCTGTTTTTCCAACGCGTCAATTTGCTCGAAGATGACTTCTTTCTGCGCCACATCCAGCTGCGGCTGGGTGTCGATTTGCTGATGCAGGCCGGCAATCTGCCCGTCGAGGCCGGCGAGGCGCTCGGCGATGAGGGCCCGTACGCCATCGGTCTGGGCGCGGAGCTGGTCGTCGGTCAAGCCGGCCAGTTTGGCATATTCGGCATTAATCAGCGCCACGTAGGGCACGATATCTTTCAAATCGCGCTCCGACTTGGAGCCAAATATTTTGGCGACGGTCTTGCCTA
>JAYULN010000337.1:0-4534 GCA_043763525.1 Hymenobacter sp. | reverse complement strand
GGCACTTTAGTAACAGCCGCTTTTCGATTTTTTGAACACCTCCAGGCCGTTTCCAAGCACTGGGGGCACATGGGCCTGATTTGGTGCGGTTGCCCTGTATGGCGGGGAACCACAACGACTTATTCGAGATTATTCCGCAATTTCAACGCCTGGTGACGTGGTGCAAGGCTGCGGGCATCAAGCTGAAAGGGATTGGGATAAACATGGATAAGGAATTTTATTGCAATAAGTTACGTCGCTTTTGTTTTCGACATGGGTTTGTTCCCAATGTGAAAGAAAATCCACGTAATCGAAAGAAGTCCAAACCAGGACCGAAGCGACTATTTGACGAAGAAGCGTATAAAAATTGTTTCGTTTGTGAGCGCACCTGGGCTTGATTTGATTCTTTTCGCACCTTATTTAGTGCGATTTGAAACCTCGGCCAGAAACCAGAAATCCTGATATTATTTAGCTGCCTTTGTGATGAAGCATGACGGTCTGATTGATTTTGGCGACTTTCTAAACAGCTTCGATGGTAGCTAAAGTTTAAATGTCTTCAATGATTAACGGTTAATGATTAGCTGCTGTTACGCAGTAGGTTGTAGCGCGAACGACAGAGTTCGCGCTACAACCTACTGCGTAACAGCAGTGATTAAGAAAAAGCCCTCGCCTGAATTTTCAGGCGAGGGCTTTTTCTTTGTTAACGCTGGGCATTAATCATTAACTGTTAACAATCAACCATTGCTCTCTTCATGAAAACTCACCAAGTCATCAATGGGCGAGCGAATAATCTTACCCACTTCCATGCCGTGGTTGCGGGCAACCTGCGTTAGCACATCGCGGAAATTATAGCCCACCGAGCCCACGCAGTTGAACGTGTACTCCTGGAAGCGCGGGTAGTGCAGCACCAGATTCTGGAAGAAGGTCTCGAAGCCATCGAGCACGATTTCGCGGCAGTAGCTCACGTTGTTGTGGTCGTAGGCAAACTTGGCGAAGTTGGCCAGAAAGCGGTTGGGCAGCGGCTGGTTATAGAGCCGGTCCAGAATGTCGTTGCGGGAGCCCAGGCTGTAGGTTTCGTGGAAGGTTTCCTGGAGGCCATCGGGCAGCAGGCCGCGCAGGTAGTCGCGTAGCAGGCGCTTGCCGAAAAACGACCCCGAGCCCTCATCACCCAGAAAATAGCCCAGCGAATCCACGTTGTAGGTGATTTTCTCGCCGTCGTACAGGCAGGAGTTGGTGCCCGTGCCCAGAATAGCCGCGAAGCCCGGCTTGCGGCCCAGCAGGGCCCGCGCCGCCGCCAGCAAATCTTCTGTCACGTGGGCCTTGGCCTGCGGAAACAGCTGCCGCAACGCCGCCGCGATGGTTTCCGCCTTTTGGGCCGACGACACGCCCGCCCCGTAGAAATACACGTCGCGCACCTGCTCGCGGGGCAGCGTATCGGGCAGGTTCTGGGTGAGTGAGGCCGCAATGGCCGCCGTATCCATAAAATCTGGGTTGTACCCTTCGGTGTTGAAATAAACGCGCTGGTGGGCATCGTCGAGCTGGCACCAGCTGCATTTGGTTGAACCGCCGTCGGCAATCAGTATCATAGAATAATAAAAAAGTGAGGGGGCACGAAAGTAGCCACCAACCACCACACCGCCGAAGGATAAGGAAGCTGTTTAGAAAGTAAAAAGAACGGTCATGCTTCATCTGGCGTTCGCTTGTCGAAGCATGACCGTTCTCTTGACTTTCTAAACAGCTTCACAATCTCAGGGTCGAGGCCCTTGTATTTGGTAATCAGGAACAGGTTCTGGGCCGATACGGTCAGGTTCAGGTTGGAACCCTTGTGAACCAGCTCGCCGAAGCTATAGCCCAACGTGACCTGGTTGCCGGGGCGTTTCGCGCGAAGAGACAAAGCCGACTGCCTCGCCCTGCACGGTACCGCCGCCCCGGTAGCACCGGCGGCAACGCACCCGTGACAACCGGCCCGGGCCGTACTATTAAGATAGTTGGCGGGCAGTTGGCGGGGTTGTTGCCTTGCCAAGCCAATATCTCCTCGTTACTTTTGGCTTTTCCTCAGAAAATGAATAAGCACTTATTGCTCCTCGCGTTGTTGCTGGTTGGTGCCCACGCCAGCGTGGTGGCCCAGTCGCGGCCCGGTGTGCGCAAGCCCGTGCCGGCACCCAAAGCCAAAGGCGCGCCCGCTGCCAAAAGCCCGGCTGTGCCCGCTGCCAAAGGCGGCGTGAAGCCGCCACCCGTGTACGCGCCCATCGTGACGCAGCGGGCCGCCGAAAACGAAGATGCGCCGCCACCGATGGTGCTGGGCAAGGTGAAGATTAAAAAGCCGGTGCTCGTGTACTATGAGGAGCCCGCGCCGGGCAAATCGGTGCAGCAGCTCATCATGGCCGAGGAAAACCTGGGCCTGCTCAAAACCCTGGACCTGGAGCACCTCATGAGCCGGCGCGAAGTGTTTGTGGACGGCCTGGGCAACCTGGCTCTGCCGGGCAGCGACGATAAGAAGTTTCGCCTGCTGGGCACCAGCGCCGTGGCCGAAACTACCCGCCGCCCGGTGGGCGATGGCCGCAGCTACTATTCGCGGCTCAAGCTGCCGTCGTCGGGGCAGCTGTACGTGGTGCGCGAGTCGGCCGAAGAGTACCGCCACTTTGTGAAAGGTGCCCAGAAGAAAGGCTCGTTCCTGGACTTCCAGAGCAACGGTCTGCCGGGGGTCGATTCGGTGCGGGCCGTGTACACGCTGCGTAAAACCGACACGTCGGAGCGGGGCGCGGGCAGCGGCGAAACCATCCGCTAAGCGGCCGCCATCTGTAGGCAAAGCAAAACGGATGACGAATAAATTTTTGCTGGCCGTTGGGCTGCTGGGCGGCAGCCCCGTTGCGGCCCAAGCAGTGCTGAAAATAGTGCGTGTACCCGCTGTCACACCGTCTGCGGATACCTTATTTATAGCAGGTGCTTTCAACGGCTGGAATCCGCACAGTGCAGCCTATGCTCTAACCAAAAAAGTCGACGGCACTTATCAAATCAACCTGCCCCCAAGCCTGGGCGCGGTCGAATACAAGTTTGCCAGGGGGAGCTGGGCAACTGCCGGGGAGGGCGCAAACAAGCAGCCGCTCCCCAACCGCAAGGCCAACCTGGGACAGGCCATCGCAATCGAAAACGAGGTGCTGGCTTGGAGCTAGCCCAACTCTGCAGCCATACCTAAAATGTACACAGCCACCCCCCAAGTGTATGTGTTGGCCGGAGCGTTTTGGATGCCGCAGCTGGGCCGTAGCCGGCGCGTGCTGGTGTACCTGCCCGCCGACTATGCCCGGCACCCCACGCGCCGCTACCCCGTGCTGTACCCGAACGACGGCCAGAACGTGTTTGACCAGGCCACCAGCTTCAGTGGCGAGTGGGGCGTAGACGAAACCCTCGACCAACTGCGTGCCGCCGGGCAAGACCCTGGCGGCAGTATCGTGGTGGCGGTAGACAACGACCGCCAGCACCGCGCCGACGAATACATCCCCTGGCGCAACGCCGAGCTAAAAACCGGCGGCCAGGGCGGTGCCTACGTCGATTTTCTGGCTCTCACCCTCAAGCCCTACATTGATGCCCACTACCGCACCCAGCCCGACGCGGCGCATACCGGCGTGGCGGGCTCCAGCCTGGGTGGCCTCATTTCGGTGTACGTGGCCCTGAAATACCCGCGCGTTTTTGGGCGGGTAGGGGCATTTTCGCCTGCCTTTTGGGTGTGCAACGATTCGTTGCGGGCCTTTGCCCAAACGCACCGCGTTGCGCCCGCGGCCCGGTTTTACTTCGTGTGCGGCCCCCAGGAGTCGGAAACCATGCTGCCGCTCATGGCCCAGTGGCGCGACGAGCTGCGCGACGAGCTGCGCGACGAGGGCGTGCCGGCCGCCAACCTCGCCTTCTACGCCCCCACCGATGGGCAGCACCGAGAATGGTTCTGGCGACGGGAGTTTCCGGCTGCCTACCGGTTTCTGTTTGGCTTAACCCCCCGCCACAAAAGAAGTGGCCCAGCCAAACTAGTTCGGGCGGCCGCTGTTGCACGCTAGCAATTTGACCCCGGATGTTGGCTCTGGTCGGGTTTATGAAATTGGTTAAATCGCAATCAATACCTTGCCAAGGTTGTCGATAATTTCATTGACCATTGCTGGTATTTTAAAAATGATGCCCTATCTTTGCGACGCGTTTCGCCGAGACGCCTCTTTCAACATGACTTCACATCGTACTTCCCAGGCTTGGTGGTGGCAGCTCCGAAACATCGGACCGGCCTGCCTGTGCGCCTGGTAAAATCCAGTACTGATTTTGCCTTTGACCACAAATAGCCCGGCCCTCTGCCGGGCTATTTTCGTTTTCATCTGTTTACCTGCCTTCCGCACCTGCCGAAGCTTATGCTCCAACTCATCACCCGCACCCGCCGCCTGCTTGCCGACACGGTAACCCCCGTGGGCCTGTACCTGCGCCTGCGCGACCAATATTCTAACTGCCTGCTGCTGGAAAGCGCCGACTACCACGGCCAGCAAAACGCCTTCAGCTACCTGGCCTGCGAGCCGCTGGCCAC
>JAYULN010000336.1:0-11396 GCA_043763525.1 Hymenobacter sp. | reverse complement strand
CCGCCGCGCACCGCAAAACGGCCGAGAAAATGCGCGAGCAGGGCGGCCTGCTCACCGAATTCCCCTTCGGCACGCCGCCCGACCGCTACAATTTCCCGGCCCGCAACCGCATTATCGCCGGCCTGGCCGATGGCACCGTGGTGGTGGAAGCCGCCATAAAAGGCGGCGCACTCATCACCGCCGAGCTGGCCCTGAGCTACGACCGCGACGTGCTGGCCGTGCCCGGCAACCTGGGTTCCGCGGCCTCCGAAGGCTGCAACGCGCTCATAAAAAGCAACAAAGCCGCCCTCTACCAGGAGCCGCTCGATTTGGAGCAGCTCCTGAACTGGGATGCGGCCCTGCACCAGTCGGGCAAATTTAAGCCGGTTCCCTCCTACTCGGCCGATGATTTCACGGCCGAAGAATTTGCCCTGATAACCGTGCTGGCCGCTGCCGGAGGCCGCGAAGAGCAGATGGACGAGCTGGCCTGGAAAGCCCAGTTGCCCATCTACGCCGTGGCTTCACTACTGCTGGGGCTGGAGTTTCGGGGTGTGGTGCGGGCGCTGCCGGGCAAGAAATTCGCCCTGCTCTAGACCACGGATTAGCTCGGATTTAAACGGATTTCACGGATTTTGTGGACGACGCAATGAGGCAGATTTATTACAATGGCCAATTACTGGCGGCGGATGATTTAGGCTTGCCGTGGCCCAACCGGGGCCTGGCTTTTAATGACGGTTTCTTCGAGACGCTCATTTTTATCAAAAACCAACTGCGTTTCGCCGCCGACCATTTCCTGCGAATGCGGCAAGCCGCCGCCGCGCTGTACCTGACACTGCCGCCCGCCCTGGCCTCGCCCGAGGCGCTTGAAGCCACGCTTGCCCGCCTCGCCACCGCCAACCACCTGCCCGCCGCCCGGTTGCGCCTGCAACTCTGGCGGGCCGGTGGTGGCCGCTACACGCCCCTCACCGAGGCCGCCGAATGGCTGGCCACCGCCGAAACCTTCGTAGCCGACGAATCGGTGATTGAAAAGGCTGATTTTGCCCTCGAAACCCATTCCATCTGCTCCCCGCTCAGTTTTTGCAAAGGTCCGCAGGCGTGGCTCTACGTACGGGCCGCTCACGAGCGCCAGCAGCGTGGGCTCGATGAAATCATCCTTTGCGATGCGGCCGGGCACGTGGCCGAGGCGGGCGCGGCGGCTATTTTTTGGGTGAAGAATGACGTGTTGTTTACCCCAGCGCTCGAAACCGGCTGCGTGGCGGGCGTACGCCGGGCGCAGGTGCTGCGGGCGGCGCGGACGGCCGGAATAAGGCACCAGGAAGGCCTTTTTTTACGGGCCGAATTGCTAGATGCTGATGCTGCTTTCACGGCCAACGTAGCGGCGGTTCGACTCCTGCAAAGCATCAACAATACCCGTTACCAAACGCTTGCGAAGGAGCTGCATGTCTTGATACATTAGCGCGAGGTTTGGCAGCGTGGGCAAAGTTTCGCAGAGGAAAAAAATTACAAAACCTCGCGCTAAAAGTCACACCGCCACCGGCGCTTTTATTGCCGGCCACGGCTCGTAGTTCTCCAGCTGAAAATCCTCAAACTTAAAGCCGAAAATATCCGTCACTGTTGGGTTAATCAGCATCCGGGGCAGCGGGTGGGGCACGCGTTCCAGCTGGAGCCTGGCTTGTTCCAGATGGTTGCTGTAGAGGTGGGTATCGCCGCCGGTCCAGATGAATTCGCCCGGTTGCAGGCCCGTTACCTGGGCCACCATGAGGGTGAGCAGCGCATAGCTGGCCACGTTGAAGGGCACGCCGAGAAACACGTCGGCCGAGCGTTGGTAGAGCTGGCAGGAGAGCTTGCCATCGGCCACGTAAAACTGGAACAGGGCGTGGCAGGGCTGCAATTTCATGTCGGGCAGCTCGGCCACATTCCAGGCCGAGACGAGGATGCGACGCGAGTCGGGCTGCTGCTTGAGCTGCTGGATAATCTGGCTGATTTGGTCGATATGACCGCCGTGGCCGTCGGGCCAGGAGCGCCACTGGTGGCCGTACACGGGGCCGAGGTCACCGTTTTCATCGGCCCACTCATCCCAGATTTTCACGCCGTGCTCCCGGAGGTAAGCAATGTTGGTATCGCCCCGTAAAAACCACAACAATTCGTGGATAATGCTCTTCAAATGCACCTTTTTAGTGGTGACCAACGGGAAACCCTCGGCCAGATTGAACCGCATCTGGGGGCCGAAAATAGATACCGTGCCCGTGCCGGTGCGGTCGGTTTTCACAGTGCCGGTGGTCTGGATTTGGCGGAGTAAATCGAGGTATTGGCGCATAAGGAGCCAAAGGTAAAACGCCCACGCCGGATGCCCCCGCCCCGCCCCGCCCCGCCCCGCCCCTGCTCAGCGCTTGCTGATTTTATTCATCGAAATACTGCGCTGGCTGCTGCTTTTGAAGGTATCGGTGCCTTCCTGGCGCAAGGCCTGGTGCTTGGTGCCGCGGCCAGCCATGCGCTTGCGCCACATCCGGAAAGAGGAAGCCTTCATTTCGCGGCGCATCAACTCAATAACGTCCTTCTCGGCCAGCCCAAACTGTATTTCAATGGCTTCAAAGGGCGTGCGGTCTTCCCAGCCCATTTCGATGATGCGGTCGATGTCGGCAGGGGAAAGGTGGTCGTAGTTCATGAGTGCGCTGTAGCGCGGACTTTTCGTCCGCGCCTGGTTTCGTTGCTTGCAACTGTCAAGCATCAAGGAACAGCAAAGGTTCGCGGACTACCAAGCCCGCTCGACAGCTCTATGGTTCGCAGACTACCAAGCCCGCACTACGCCTCCTCATTCCAGGCATCGAGCTGGACCAAAAAGGCCTCGGCGTGGGCCAGGTGGGCATCGCGCTTGGATTCACTCATTTTATCGAAGGTGGAAACCAGCATTCCCAGGCGCGGGTTGCGGGTAAAAAAGTCGCGATTGACGTGCATGAAGCGCCAGAACAGGCCGTCCCAGGTGGCCTGCCAGTCGCCTTTGGACCAGTCGCCCATTTTCAGCAGGTAGTTGCTGCCGCTGATGTAGGGTTTGGTCGTCATCAGGCCACCGTCGGCAAATTGCGTCATGCCGTACACGTTGGGCACCATCACCCAATCGTAGGCATCGATGTACATTTCCATAAACCAGCGATGCACTTCGTCGGGGTCGAACTCGCAGAGCAGCATAAAGTTGCCCATCACCATCAGCCGCTCGATGTGGTGGTTATAACCCCCGGCCAGGGCTTTTTTTATCACGATATCAACTGGGCCGATGCCCGTGGTTCCGGTCCAGAAGGCCTTGGGAATCTTCCGCTCGAAGCCCCAGAAGTTGCGGGTGCGCTGCTTGCGCCCCTCCCGCTCGTACACGATGCGGATGAACTCGCGCCAGCCCACAATCTGCCGCAAAAATCCTTCCAGCGAGTTCAGGGGCACCTCGTGCCGGGCGGCATGGGCGAGCGTGGCATCGATAATCTGCTGCGGGTTGAGCAGGCCGATGTTCAGCATCGGCGTGAGCAGGGCGTGGTAGAGCACCGGCTCGCGGGCCACCTGGGCATCTTCGTACACGCCAAACTTGGCCAGTCGGTGCTGTAAAAAATCGGCTAACCAAGCCTCGGCCGCCGCGTGGGTAGTGGGGTAGCGGAAATCGGCGGCCCGGCCGTAGTGGTCGGCAAAATGGGTTTCGACGTAGGCAATGGCTTCGGCCACCTCGGCCGGGGGCGCGGGCCAGGGCAGCGCGGGCACGGTTTCGGTTTTGGGAAACCGGGCGCGGTTTTCGGTGTCGAAGGTCCATTTACCGCCGGTGGGCTGGCCATCGGGGTCGAGCAGCAGCCGGCGCTGCTTGCGCTGGGCCACGTAAAAATCAGTCTGAAAGTATTTCTTACGGCCGTCGAAAAACGCGTTAACTGCCGGCATCTCATTCAGGAAGTTGGGGCTGGGATGCACAGTAAGGCCCACTCCAGCTTTCGCCGCAGCGGTTTCTATGCGCCGCCGCAACCAGTAGTCCACCGGGTCGATTATGTGCAGGTGGCGCAAGCCATTGGTTCCGGCTTGGGCAATCCACTGGCGCACATCGGCGGTGGCTTGCCGGGCTTCCACGTAGTCGCAGGCGATGCCCTGGCCTTCCAGCCGCCGCTGGTAGGCCCGCATACTGGCCCGGTGCAGCACCAGCTTCTGCTGATGAAACTGATAATGCGTGAAATACAGATTTTCCTCAAGCAGCGCCACCGGCCGGCCGGGGTGCAGGGCCGGGTGCTCGCGGTAGAGCTGGTGGGGGAACAGTAAGAGGGTTTCGGCGGTGGCAGGGGGCATAGCAGGTGGGCATGAGTGGGCGCTAGTGCTACAATCGGCGGCGGGGAAGGTTCAGGTCAACAACCCAGGTTGCTGACTACCATCGTTAGGCCCCGGCGGAGTCGTGCCCGGAGGGCGGCATATCGGTAGCAGGACCGGTTAAAAAGGGTGCGGGGTTGTACCCGGGAGGATTTGCCATACAGCCAGGCTATTGCAGCAAAAAGCCGCCTCGTTTCCGAAGCGGCTTTTGGTTTCTCAGCGGCGGCCGGGGCCGGCCGCCAGCAACTACAGTTTGGCGGTGGCCGGGGCTTTTACGGCGGGCTTCACGCTGGCGGTTTTGCCACCTTTCATACAGCACGACGAGCCGGCGGCCATGCCACCTTTCATGGCGCAGGCTTCTTTTTTACCTTTTTTGCCGTCTTTAGCCTGGCCTTCCTGGGCATGAGCGGCAGTGCCAGCGAAGGCAAACAGGGCGAGGGCGAGCAGGGTCTTTTTCATGGGTTGCGAAATGATGTGAAGTGGAGAAAAGGATAAAACAGGACGTCGAGGGCATTGCCCGCCCCTAAGATAGCAGCCGGCGGCGTTTTTTACCAACCGGGGAGCGGCTTATTTCAGCTGCTGCTCCAGCAGGGCGATGATTTCCGGGTTGCCGCCTTCTTTAGCCAGCGCCAGGGCATCTTTGCCGTCGTCGTCTTTGGCCCGGGCATCGGCCCCGCTGGCCAGCAGCAGCTCCACCATGGCCTTGTTGCCTTTGCCGATGGCGGCCATCAGCGCCGTGGCTTTGAAGGCATCGGGCTGATTTACCTGGGCCTTGTACTTGAGCAGCAGCTTCACCAGGTCGAGGCTGTTAGTGGAGGCGGCGGTGATGAGGTAGGTGGTCGCGAAGCCCGGCACCACTTCAATGGCCGCGTTGGGGTTGGCTCCGGCCGTGAGCAGCGTTTCGGCGGCCGGCGCGTTGTTTTTTAAAATGGCCTTGGCCAGCTCCTGGGTTTGCGCCCGGGCCGTGAGCATGAAACAGAAAAAGGCAACAGTAAGGGATAAGGCTCTGTTCATAACAAGTAGAAGCACGTCGTTTTGGCCGAAGTTAAGTACGGGGAAGCGTTGTTATTGGCTGCGGTTGCCCCGCGAAAAAAACCCACTGCGTTTAGCATAAGCCGATGACCGAAAAGTAACAGGGGGCATTGCCGCCTCTTCGCAGCGGTTTGAGGGGTTGTGAGTGGGCCCCACGCCCCGGCGCGGCTCCCGTGCGCCCGGCGGCCGTTTTCCCGCCCGAACAGTCGAAACAATTGAGGAAATCGGGGCGTTGCAGGTTGCTGCGACGCGTACCCGGGAGCAACCAGCTCCCCAGGCCCCGCCCCCGTCGCTGCCACGCTTTACCGGACTGTGAAGTCTGCGCCCCCGCTGCTTATGCCCCTTCGTCGTTACGCCCACCTTACCCTGCTCGTGCTGGGCCTGCTCACGGTGCTGAGCGGCTTCTTTGTCGCCCAGCTGCGGTTCAACTACAATTTCAACGACTTCTACCCCGCCGGCGACCCCGACCTCGACTACTACCAGGGCTACACCCAGCGCTTCGGCAACGACAATGACTACCTGCTGCTGGGCGTGGAAGCCCCGGCCGGCCGCACCGTGTTCGACCCCGCGTTTCTCACCCAAATCGATTCCCTCACCCACCTGGCCCGGCGGCAGCCCAACGTGCGGCACGTTACCTCCCCCACCACGCTGGCCAATACCGTGGTCGAGGGCCTGGGCGTGTTCAGCGTGCCTTACCTGCACCCCCAGGCCTACGCCACCGACGCTGCCCGCCGCGCCGCCGACTCGACCCTGATTTACCGCACGCCCGGCCTGGTGGGCAACGTCTTCAGTCCCGATGCCCACGCCCTCACGCTGGTGCTCCAGCTCCGACCCGACCTCAAAAAGCCGCCCAGCGACTCGTTGTTTGCCGTGCTGCGCGGCGGCCTGGCCCGCCTGCACATTCCCGAGGCGCGGGTGCATTTCGCGGGCCGCATCGTGGCCCAATCGGTGTTTGTGGATAGACTGAAGTGGGAATTAGTCGTGTTCATGTCGCTGTCGGTGCTGCTCGTTACGGGGCTGCTCTGGCTCACGTTCCGCACCTGGTGGGGCGTGGTGCTGCCGCTGATTGTGGTGCTGGGGGCCATTTCGTGGGGCCTGGGCATCATGGCGGCCTTCGGGGTCACCATCGATTTGATGACGGCTCTGCTGCCGCTCATGCTCTTCGTGGTGGGCATGAGCGACACCATCCACATTATCAGCCGCTACGTGAGCGAGCTGGGCTACGGGGCCAGCAAAAAGGACGCGCTGCGGGTTACCATCAAGGAATCGGGGTTTGGGTCGGGGCTGTCGGCCCTCACCACCAGCCTGGGGTTTTTCACGCTGATGACGAGCACCATCCGGCCCATTCACAACTTTGGGCTGTTCACGGGGGTGGCCGTTATTCTGGCCTTCATTCTCAGCTTCACGCTGCTACCGGCCATGCTGGTGCTGCTGGGCAAGCCGCAGCTGCGCGAGCCCCGCCGCCAGGGCCACAGCTGGGACGGTGTGCTCGGCCGCCTGTTCCGGCAAGTACTGGTGCGCCGACGGCTGATTTTTACGGTGAGCGGGCTGGTGCTGGCGGCGGCCATTGGCCTTTCCACGCGGGTTCGCATTAATTCCTTGCTGCTCGACGACCTCTCGAAAAGCGACCCCGTGCGCATGGATTTTGCCTTTTTCGACCGGCAGTTTGCCGGGGTACGCCCGTTTGAGCTGGAGTTGGAACCGGCATCCGGCCGCGACATCTACGACCTGGCCGTGCTGCGCCAGACCGAGCGCATCGAAGGCTACCTGGGCAAAACATACGGCCTGCGCTTTGCCGCCTCGCCGGTCACGCTCGTCAAATCGGTACGCAAAGCCCTGCACGGCGGCGGGCTGGAAGAGTACCGCCTCCCTGCCGATGCGCTCGAAATGCGCGGCCTGCGCGGCAAGCTCCGCCAGTTCCGCAAAAAGCCCGAATTCAGCGCCCTGGCCCTACCCGACGGCAGCGCCGGCCGCCTCACCGGCCGCATGGCCGACGTGGGCAGCATCCGCGCCGACGCGCTCAACGGCCAGCTGCGACGCTACCTGCGCACGAATATCGATACCACCGTGCTGCGCACCCGCCTCACCGGCTCGTCCAATCTCATCGATAAAAACAACGAAAACCTAACCCTGAACATGATTCAGGGCATGGCCATTGATGTGGCCATGGTCACGCTTATCGTGCTGGCGCTGTTCAAATCCTTCCGCATGACCATCGTCGTGCTCATTCCCAATCTGCTGCCCATCATCATCGTGGCCGGCGTGATGGGCCTGGCCGGCGTGAACATGAAGGTCAGCACGAGCATTATTTTCACCATTGCCTTCGGCATCGCCGTCGACGATACCATCCACTTCATCAGCAAGCTGCGCCTCACGTTGGCCAAGGAGCCCGACATTTTCAAGGCCGTGCGCTACACGTATTTGCTGGCTGGCAAGGCCGTTATCACCACGTCCCTCATCCTGGTGGGTGGCTTCTCGACCTTGCTATTTTCCAAATTCGACGGCACGTTTTACGTGGGCCTGCTGATTGGGCTCACGCTGCTGTTTGGCGTGGTAGCCGAGCTGACCCTTCTGCCCTTGCTGATTTTGTATTTCTACAAGCGTCCAAAACACCCCCAGCCGCAGCCAGAAACCCTGGTTGCGAAAATTCAGCCGTGAGAGCACCGTGGCTTAGGCGCACACTTGCCCGGCACTAAGCCACGATATGCAACCAGACAGCCCGCCAGAAATGCTAGTAGAAATCGAACCCGATAACGGCCCGGATGGGCAGGCTAGTTCCTGATTTCAGGGTTAGGTGTTCGGCCGAGGTGGCCCAAACCGTGGTATAAACGCGGTGTGAGGCTCCATCGACGGTTTGGAAATAGATATCGAGCTTGCCCTGATAGTTATTACCCAAAGCAGTGGCCCGCTCCGCATCGCGCTGCCGCGTCAAGCGTTCGGCAGCCGACCCCAGCACATCGTGAGCCGGGAAGCTCAGGGTCGGCAGCACGTCCTTTTCGATGGTATCTGTCAGGTCCATTTGGGCAGTAGTCATGGCAAATAAATTTAATTAAACGGGGAAACTATTGATGGCATTTACCGACTATCGGCTTGCTGTTGAAAATGTAAATTAATTTCTGACGGCTGGCTCATTTTCTCGGCAGAATCCTATCCCCACTCGGCCAATGGAGTATTTCAGGCGGCTAGCTGAGAATGAACAGGCCGCAATGGCAACAGGCCTGTCCATCGGCAACTAAGCGGCCGGGGCAGCCCCAAGGCGTTCGGGCTAATTCAATATTGTCAGGCCTTACGCACTGAGGGCTGGCGTGCGTCTGCGACGCGCTGCCGACTGGTTTCGCGTCTCCGACGCGCTGCGCGAACGATACCGAACAGCCACTTCAGCGGCGCGACCGGGGCGTTGGGAAACGCCAGGCCCGTTGGCAGCGCGTCCGAGACGCGTGCCAGCCCTCAATGCGTAAGTCCTGATATTTAATTGAAGTACTGCAATATTTCAACCTCCTGAGCTGTTTGGGCTGGCAGCATTTCCGCGCCGCCCGCATTGTGCTGGGCAGTCATTTTGAATGGTCCGACATGCTGGCCTATACCCTGGGCGCAGCAATGGTTGTGGGAGTTGAGCGGGCGCTGGCGGGCACGGTTGCCGGTGCCCGTCGTAGCTAGGCGACCCCAGGACCCTCAAATGGGCCCCGGAAACTCAGCAACCCTCTTTGGCTTTACTATGAGCCAGCGGCCCTATTTTTACACCAAAAACTGACCTATGAAGAAATATATTTCCGCCGCCGCAGCGCGGCTCTTATTCCCGGTGCTGGTTGCCACCACGGGCCTGCTTGCTACCAGCTGCTCGAAAGACGAGCCCGCCGTAGTGATAAAAGATTACTCCGCCATTGATGACGGCATCATCACCAAATTCCTCACCGACAGCCACATCAGCACCGCGCAGAAGCAGGCCTCGGGGCTGTACTACGTGCCAGATATTACGAACGCCAATGCCGTGCGGGCCGTGGCCGGCAAAACCGTTTCGGTACTCTACACCGGCCACCTGATGGATGGAACCGTGTTCGACGCCTCCTCGCAGCACGGCAACACGCCATTCAGCTTCGTACTGGGCTCCGGGCAGGTAATTAAGGGTTGGGACGAAGGCATTGCCCTGATGCACAAGGGCGATAAAGGCACCTTACTGATTCCGTCGGCTCTGGCGTATGGCACGCGAGGAAATGGCCCTGTACCGTCCAACGCCGTGCTTCGCTTTGAAGTGGAGCTCACGGATGTGAAGTAATTCGGGCCGCTGATTGGCAGCGTCGTGAAACGCAAAGGCTCCCCGTGTGTACGCACGGGGAGCCTTTGCGTTTTGCAGTCATCGACTAAACCCGCGCCGGCTGCCGCACTCCCACCCGCGCCAGCAGGGCGGCGTGGTGCGGGGCGCGGGCCAGCACTTCCTCGTTGCCGAGCAGCACCAGCTGCTGGCGGGCGCGGGTGAGGGCTACGTTCAGCTTGCGGTCGACCTGCCCGGTTTCGTCGGGCGAAACCATGAGCTCCAGCTGGTGCTCGTGATGGCAGCAAAAGCTCACGATGATGACCTCGCGCTGGCTGCCCTGGTAGCGCTCCACGGTATCGACGCTGACCTGGGCCAGGGCGGACAGACTCATTTCGACGGCTAGCTGGGCCAGGCGGGCGCGAATGCGGGCCGCCTGGTTGCGGTAGCTGGCAATGATGCCCAGCGTGGTTTCGGGGTTGAATTTATCGGCGTAGCCCTGCACCACGATGGCGGCGGCGCGGGCGGCCAGCTCGGCTTCCTGGGCCGATTCTTTCATCGACAAATCCTCGGGCTGGCGGCGGGTTGGCACGAACACGACCCGCTGCGAAACGAGGGCCGCGCCGAACTCATCGAGGGGCGCGGGCCAGGCGGCGCGGTCGAGCGGGGCAGCCTGCCACGGCTGGGGACAGCGAAGCTGGTTGTCGTAGAAATCCTGATTGACCAATACGGCCAAATCTTCGTGCATGCGGTACTGGTCGGCGAGGGTGCCGTGAGCGTGGGGCCAGCGGGCCTCGGCGCGGCGGAAAAGGCGCTCGAAGTAGGAGTTGCGCAGGTTGGTGAGACCCAGCTCGGTGCGGAGCAGGTCGGCGCATTCGGGAGCTACGGCACTGGTTTCGGGCTCCTGGGCCACCACGGCCGGCAGCTGGCGGTGGTCGCCGATGAGGATGAACTTGGGCACTTTGGCCAGCAGCGCCAGCATGGGCGACTCCAGCACCTGGCTGGCCTCGTCCACCACGGCCACGTCGAACTGCTTGAGCATGAACAGCTCGGGCTTGCCCAGCAGGCTGGCCACCGTGCCCACGTAGAACGGGGTGCCCGTGAGGCGGGCCCGCACGGTTTGGCGGCTGGCACAGTCGGCAATCATATTATCGAGCAAATACGGCCGATAAACCAGCGACGTACCCAGGCGCGAGCCCACCCGAATGAACGGCAGCCCCGCATCAACCAATTGCTCGCAGATTTCGTCCACGGCGCGGTTGGTGTAGGCGGCCAGCAGCACCTGCTTGTCTTGCTGATATAGCCGGACGGCCAGCTCGCGCAGCACGGCGCGGGTTTTGCCGGTGCCGGGCGGGCCGCAAAGCACAAACCAATCGGGCGCGGCCAGGGCGCGGGCCACCACTTCGGGGGCGGTGTTGGCGGGGGCGGCCGTGGCGGCATCCCAGCCGGCGGGCTCGCGGGGGCCGACGCGGGCCAGCAGGCGCTGGCGGCGGTCGGCCGGCAGGCCCAGAAAGGCCGACAGCCCGGCCCATTCGCGCCGGAAGGTGTCGTACGTATCGGGTTCCAGAGCCCAGTGCGAGTGGCCCAGCAGGTAGCGCGGGGCCATGCGGCGGTTGCGCACGCTCAGCACCACGCGGCCGTCGGCGCTGAGGTCTTCGGCCAACACCACTTTCACCACTTGCGCATCTAATACTGTTAGGCTGTTAGCTGATAGCTGCTGGCTGTTAGCTTCCTTTAACGATGAGCTAGCCGCTTTTCTCCTCGGGTAGAGAATAAGCGTATCGCCGGCGCGGAAGTTGACTTCGCGGCC
>JAYULN010000335.1:0-1824 GCA_043763525.1 Hymenobacter sp. | reverse complement strand
TCTCAATCTGGTCGGCCTTGGCGTGCTCGCCGAGGTAGTGCAGCATCATCAGGGCCGAGCGGAGCAGGGCGGTGGGGTTGGCCTTGCCCTGGCCGGCAATGTCGGGGGCCGAGCCATGCACGGCTTCAAACACGGCCATGTTGTCGCCGATGTTGGCACCCGCCACCACGCCCAGGCCGCCCACCAGGCCGGCGCACAGGTCGGAGAGGATGTCGCCGAACAGGTTGGTGGTCACCACCACGTCGAACTGGTCGGGCTTGTTCACGAGCTGCATGCACATGTTGTCGATGATTTTATCCTCGAACACAATCTGCGGAAACTCGGTGGCGGCCTCCTTGCAGGCGTTGAGCATCAGCGTGCCCGCCATTTTCAGGATGTTGGCTTTGTGGGCCAGGGTTACTTTTTTGCGGCCGTGCTTGGCGGCGTAGGCGAAGGCGGCGCGGCAGATTTTGCGCGAGCCCGCCACCGTGATGCGGTTGAAGGAGTCGGCAATACCCAGCCGCTCGTCATACACTTCCAGGCCCGAGTACAAGCCTTCGGTATTCTCCCGAAACAGCACCAAGTCGATGCCCTCGTAGCGGGTTTTGATGCCCGGCGTGGTTTTGCTGGGGCGCACGTTTTGGTAGAGGTCGTACTTCTGGCGCAGCGTCACGTTGATGCTGCGGAAACCTTTGCCCACCGGCGTGGTAATGGGCCCTTTGAGGGCCACCTTATTCTTCTCGAGCGACTTGAGCAGGGCGGTCGGAATCAGCTCGCCCGATTGGTCGAACGTGGTTTGGCCGGCATTCTGCTCTTCCCACTGCACGGGAACCTGAGCCGCGGTAAAAATATCGGTGACGGCTTTGGTGATTTCGGGGCCAATGCCGTCGCCGGGAATAAGGGTTACTAAATGCATGTTGATAACAATGAGTGAATGAGTGAATGGGTGAGTGAGTGAAGGGGTGTTGCATGATTTGCGAATCATTCACCCATTCACTCATTCACTCATTCACTCATTGAACTACGCTCCTTTACGGGAATTGATTTGGTTAATTAGTTGGTCGACATCGCCCAGCAGCTGCTCGGCTTTGGATTTGGCATCGGAAATCACGCGTTGGCCTTCGCTTTTGGCCGAGGACTGGCCCACGGCTTCGCGGCTGGTTACCAGGCTATCGGTGAGGTCGGCTAGTACGGAGCGGTACTTTTCGAGCTGGTAGCTGAGCCAGGAGCGGGTTTCGGTACCGGGTTCGGGGGCATAGAGCAAGCCAAGGGCTGCGCCGGTGAGGGCGCCGCCCGCGAAGCATAGGATGCCGGTGGTGGTTTTGCTGGCCATGGTCGTCGGGATGAAGGGGAGAGAGTGAGGAATATGCGGCTGAACGGGAAGCAGCGGGGCGGGGTTTTGGCGAGGAACAGGCTTGCGCCTGTTTCCCGTGGCTACTGGTTATCCAGCAAGCCGCGACCCGATTTGCGAATGTCGCCACTGGCCGCCAAATCCTGGGCCAGCTTGTCCAAAATACCGTTCACAAATTGCTTGCTCTTGGGCGTGCTATACAGCTTGCTGATTTCAATGTACTCATTGATAGTGACTTTCACCGGAATGCCCCGGAAAAGCTGCATTTCGGTGAGGGCCATTTTCAGGATGATTTTATCGAGCAGGGCCACGCGGTCCACGTCCCAGTTCTGGGCCGAGCCGGCGATGAGCTTCTCCATCTTGTCGTCCTCAATGAGCGTTTGCTTGTAAAGGGTTTCGGCAAACTCGCGGTCGTCGGCCCAGTTGGCGCTCAGGTTCATCAGCTCCTGGGTTTCGGTGGCGGCAAAGGGCAGCATTTTTAGCGTTTTCAGCAC
>JAYULN010000334.1:0-11398 GCA_043763525.1 Hymenobacter sp. | reverse complement strand
TGATGGATTTGAACGACCTCGCTATCTGGTTTGAAGGCCTGGAAAGCCGCCTGAGCGAGCGCCAGAACGTAATCGCCCGCGAGCTGCTGAAGGAAATCCGCAAGCGCATCGGCTTCCTGCTTGAAGTGGGCCTCGACTATTTGAACCTGCACCGCCCGGTACGCACGCTTTCGGGCGGCGAAAGCCAGCGCATTCGTCTCGCTACCCAGATTGGCACGCAGCTCGTGGGCGTGCTCTACATCATGGACGAGCCGAGCATTGGCCTTCATCAGCGCGACAACGAGCGGCTCATAAAGGCCCTGCAGCACCTGCGCGACATCGGCAACTCGGTGATTGTGGTGGAGCACGACAAGGACATGATTCTGCACGCCGACCACGTGCTCGACATTGGCCCCGGCGCGGGTATTCACGGCGGCCACATCGTGGCCTCGGGTACGCCTAAGGAGATTCTGAATTCCGGCTCGCTCACCTCGCAGTACCTCAGCGGGCAGAAGCATATCGAGCTGCAAAAGAAGAAGCGCAAGGGCGAAGGCGTGGACCTCGTGCTGAAGGGCGCGACTGGTAATAACCTCAAAAATGTAACCCTGAAAGTGCCACTGGGCAAGCTGGTGGCCGTAACGGGGGTGAGCGGTTCGGGTAAATCCACGCTTATCCACGACACGCTGTACCCCATTCTCAACCAGCATTTCTTTAACGCCAAGCGCGAGCCGCTGGCCTACGGCAGCATCGAAGGGCTGGATTTGGTGGACAAGGTGATTGAGGTCGACCAGTCGCCGATTGGGCGCACGCCGCGCTCGAACCCGGCCACCTACACGGGCGTGTTCACCGAAATTCGGCAGCTGTTTGGCGAGATGGCGGAGGCCAAAATTCGCGGCTACGGCCCCGGCCGCTTCTCCTTCAACGTGAAGGGCGGGCGCTGCGAAACCTGCGAAGGCGCGGGCATCCGCACCATCGAAATGAATTTCCTGCCCGACGTACACGTGCCCTGCGAAACCTGCAAGGGCCGCCGCTACAACCGCGAAACCCTGGAAGTGCGCTTCAAAGGCAAGTCCATCACCGACATCCTCGACATGACCGTGGAGAAGGCGGTGGAGTTCTTTGAATACCAGCCGCGCATCCTGCGTAAAATCAAGACCCTGAACGACGTGGGCCTCGGCTACCTCACGCTGGGCCAGCAGGCCACCACGCTCTCGGGCGGCGAGGCCCAGCGAGTGAAGCTGGCCACCGAGCTTAGCAAGAAGGACACCGGCAAGACGTTCTATATTCTGGATGAACCAACGACCGGCCTGCACTTCGAAGACATCAACCACCTTGCGGATGTGCTCCAGAAGCTGGCCGACAAAGGCAATACCGTCCTCATCATCGAGCACAACCTCGACCTGATTAAGGTGGCCGACCACGTCATCGACATCGGCCCCGAAGGCGGCGCGGGCGGCGGCTTCATCGTGGCGCAGGGCACGCCCGAGCAGGTGGCCAAGGCCGGCAAGGGCCACACCGCCCGCTTCCTGGCCGAAGAGTTAAAAATCAGTAAGTACGCTACTGTTTAAGGCTGATTTTAGCCGACAAGAAAAAGCCGGTTAAGTAGGTAGCCAGTATTAAGTAGTCAGTAGTCGGACATCAACCTGCTGTCAATCAAGATTTAACATTGAGCCTGACTACCGAATACTTATATTCGACTACTTACGTCCCAGAACGCAACCGGCTTTTTTGCGGGCAAACCCTGCTAAGAGGCTATCCGAATAGGGCCAAAAAGAACGGTCATGCAGCGCGTAGCGAAGCATCTTTACCGCATAACTAATGCTATTTCATTACTTGCTGCCGCGGGAAATATGCTTCGCCGCGCGCTGCATGGTGCCCTATTCGGATAGGCTCTTAGTGCGGCCGCCCACTATTTGCCGGGCGAATTTTTTGGCTTCCAGGGTCATGCCGTGGTTCTCCTTCGTTCTAGGGCAGGTCGTCGATGGTATCGGCTACTTTCTTGGCCCCGGCCAGCTGCTCCTGCACACCGGGCAGGAACTTGGCGGCAAAGCCCCGGATATCGTCATCGTAAGCATCGTCGGCCATGTCGTCGAAGCCGTCCTCGTCCTGCTTCTGGGCCTTCACGATAAGGGCCATGAGGTGCTTGTCGAGCTGCGAGCCGGTTTGGGTGCTCACTTCGTGGTAGGCGGCTTGCTCATCCTGGCCCAAGGCGGGGGGCACGGCCAGGCCTTTGGCGGCCGCCAGGGCCCGCAGGCCGCCCAGTAGCTCCAGGCGCTTTTGCACCAGGCTGGCCCCGTAGCTGCGCACCACGGGCGTGCTGGCCTTGGCCTGGGCCAGCTTGCCGAGCTCCACTTCGAGCAGGGCGTTGCTGGTGGTTTTCACCAGAAACCGGGCATCGGCCTCTTGCTTGGCGGTTACGTCGGCGGTGTCAATCTTGCGTGCATTCTGGGTGTTGGCCGCGTCTACGGCGTCGGAGCTGCCGCCGCCCGCCGAACACGCGGCCAGCAGCAGGGCCATTGCCAGACCAGGAATCAACTGCCGCGAAGGCAACGGGAAAAGCAGCGAGCCGCGCATAGGGCAGGGGGTTGGTGAGGGCCAGAAAGCCTGGTCTAACCGGCTATACGACTGGCCCGAACCGGGGTTCGTTTGGTGGGCGGCGCAGGTTTTTTTACTGTCGCGTTAAACCCTGCCGGTTCGGCTGCTTCCAACCGGCAACCAGCGCAGCTTCATGCCCTTATCAACCCTTTTTCACCCTTCATTATGCGTACCACTTCCCTTCGTTCCCTGGCTTTTGCCTGCCTCGCCAGCGGCCTGTTGCTCGCCACCGGCTGCAAGCGCGACTCCGACGCGGCCCCCGATGAAGACATCACCACCGCCGAAGACCGCAGCGAGGACAACAGCGAAACGGCCATCAGCGCCGACCTGATGACGGCTGCCAGGCCCCAGGATGCCACCGTGGCCAACTCGCCCGCCGTGGCTGGCGAAGCCGAGATGCGCCGCATTTACGGAACGTGCGGCGTGCGCACCTACAACCCCCAGACGAATACGGCCACCATCAACTTCGGCCCCACCAACTGCCTCTGCCCCGATGGCCGCTACCGCCGCGGGGTTATCAAAATTCAGTTCACCACCGACACGCCCACCCGGTCCGCCGGGGCCATCGTTACCCGCCGCAATTACTTCGTGAACGATAACCAGCACACCGCCCGCCGCATCTTCACTAACCTGGGCGGCGGCTCGTTCACGGTGGTGGTCGACAGCGCCAGCATCATCCGGGCCAACAACGGCGGCACCCATTCCTGGACCGCCAACTGGACCTTCAACCGCACGGCGGGCTTCGGCACGCCCACCACCGCCGACGACGTGTACAGCGTAACCGGCGGGGCCGTCGGCACCAACCGCAAGGGCGTGAGCTACACCACCACCATTCAAACGCCCCTTATCAAGCGCGGCGACTGCTACAAGTACTTCGTGGCCGGCACCGTGAGCATCACCAACGCCAACAACAAAACTCTGCTGCTGAACTACGACCCCAGCGGCACCCAGGGCTGCGACAACCTTGCCAGCGTAACCGTGAACGGCCGCACCAAGACAATCACCCTCCACTAGAGACCACGGATTAGCACGGATTTTAGCGGATTGCACGGATTTTGTAGTCGATTACCGACTGGTTATTGAGCCCGCTATGAACAAAAAAAGGTTTGCCAAATGGCAAGCCTTTTTCGTTGGTGCGGCAAATGGAATTCGACTACAAAATCCGTGCAATCCGCTAAAATCCGTGCTAATCCGTGCTAATCCGTGGTCAGCCTTTGAATACGGGTTTCCGTTTCTCACTAAATGCTTTCACGCCCTCAAAGTAATCGGCTGATTCACCAGCAATTTGTTGGCAGTGGGCTTCGTAGTCCAGCATTTCGTCCAGCGTGGCCGCGCCGGCCTTGTTCAGCATTTGCTTGATGAGGCCGATGGATTTGGTGGGGGCCGAAGCGTAGCGGGAAGCCAGCGCGTAAGTAGCCTCATCCAGCTGCTCGGGAGCCACCACCTGGTTCACCAGGCCCAGTCGCAGGGCCTCTTCGGCCGGCACTTTGGTGCCCAGGCTGCACAACTCGAAGGCCTTGAGCGTACCCACCAAACGCGGCAAAAACCACGACGAGCCCGAATCCGGCACCAGCCCGATGTTGATGAATACCTCAATCAGCGAAGCATCAGTGCTGGCCACCAGCGCATCGCAGGCGAGCGCCAGCGAGCAGCCGGCCCCCGCCGCCACCCCGTTGATGCGGCCAATAATGGGCTTCGGCAGCGCCCGCATGGCCCGAATGATGGGGTTGTAGCGCTTGTGCAGCGAGTCGTAGAACGAGCGTCTCTCCGCGCCCTGCGCCGCCTTCAAATCCTGGCCCGAGCAAAAAGCCCGGCCCGCCCCCGTGAGCACCACGGCTCGCACGCCGGCATCGCGGGCCACCTGCTTCAGGGCATCCTGTAGCTCGTAGCTCAGCGGGTCGTTGAAGGCGTTGAAAACCTCCGGGCGGTTCAGGGTGATGGTGGCCACGCCGTCGGGGCGCACGTCGTAAAGCAGGCTGGTGTATTCCATCTGGTGGATTGGCGGGTTAATGAATGGGTGGATGGGTAGGGTGGTGGATGGCAATGCAAATAACGCAGGTGAAGGTAGCCCAGGCACAATCCACTCATCCATTAACCCGCCAATTCGCCATTCAGCAGCGCTTCGGCAATCAGCAAATCCTCCGGCGTGGTGATTTTCAAGTTGCGATAATCGCCCTCCACCAGCTGCACGCGGCACAAATCGTCCACCACGGTCGCGTCGTCGGTGAAGGTGGCCAACTCGGGCATGGCGTAGGCCCGGCGCAGCAGGTCAATTTCAAACGTCTGGGGCGTTTGCATCAGGCGCAGGCGGCTGCGGTTCTGGGCCGCCGAGTCGTGCTGCGACACCAGCCGCACCGAATCCTTCGGCATCACGGCGGCGGCGGCGGCGGCGTGCGTGGCGGCGGCGGCGTAGGTGCGCTCCACCACTTGGCGCGATACAAGGGGCCGTACGCCGTCATGCACGGCCACCAGGCCTTCGCGGTACTCGCCCAAAGCCGCCAGCCCAGCTTTCACCGAGGCCCAGCGCGTGGCCCCGCCCGCCACCAGCCGGTGCGGAATCCCGACCTGAAACTGCCCGCACAGCGCCTGCCAGGTTTCGAGCTGGTCGGCGGGCAGCACCACTATTATTTCGGCCACGCCCAGCACCGGCTCGGCAAAGCGGCGCAGGGTGTGCAGCAGCACCGGCTCGCCGCGCAGCAGCAAAAACTGTTTGGGGCGGTCGGCGCCCATGCGCGTGCCGCTGCCGCCCGCCACTATAATGGCATAGCGGTGAATGAGTGAGTGAGTGGATGAATGAATGGAAGGGCGCGGCAAAGCCATAAGCAGCGGGGAAATAGCAAATATTCGACAAAGCAAAAGGCTCAGCTGCAAATACAGCCGAGCCTTTTGCTCATTCACTCAATCTTTGATTCACTCATTGAATCAAAGAATCAACATGGCATCGCCGTAGCTGAAGAACTTGTATTTCTCCTTAATGGCCTCTTTGTAGGCTTCCATCAGCAACGGGTAGCCGGCGAAGGCGGCCGCCAGCATGATGAGCGTGCTCTCCGGCATGTGGAAGTTGGTGAGCAGGCAGTTGGCGATTTTGAAGTCGTGGGGCGGGAAGATGAACCGGTCAATCCAGCCCTGGGTGGGCTTCATGCGCGAATTGGCCGACACCGAAGCCTCCATGGCGCGAATAGTGGTGGTGCCGATGGCGCACACCTTCTTTTTGTGGTCGAGGGCGCGGTTCACAATTTCGCAGGCCGGGGCCGTCACGATAAAGTTTTCCGAGTCCATCTTGTGCTTGGTCAGGTCTTCCACTTCCACCGTGCGGAAGGTGCCCAAGCCTACGTGTAGCGTCACAAATGCCGGCTCTATGCCCTTGATTTCCATGCGCTTCATTACCTCGCGGGTGAAGTGCAGGCCCGCCGACGGGGCAGCCACGGCCCCAATGTTCTCGGCGTAAATCGTTTGGTAGCGCTCCTTGTCAGCGGGCTCGGTTTCGCGGTTGATAACCTCCTTGGGCAGCGGGGTTTCGCCCAGCTCGTACAGCGCCTTGCGGAACTCCTCGTCGCTGCCATCGAACAGAAACTTGATGGTGCGGCCGCGCGACGTGGTGTTGTCGATAACCTCGGCCACCATGTCCGACTCGCCGAAGTACAGCTTATTGCCCACCCGGATTTTGCGGGCGGGGTCCACCAGCACGTCCCACAGGCGCAGCTCCTTGTTCAGCTCGCGCAGCAGGAAAACTTCAATTTTCGCCCCGGTTTTTTCCTTGTTGCCATACAGGCGGGCCGGAAAAACCTTGGTATCGTTCAGTACCATCACGTCGCCTTCCTCAAAATAATCGAGGATGTCCTTGAAGGTACGGTGCTCAATCTGACCAGTGGCGCGATGCACCACCATCAGGCGGCTTTCGTCGCGGTTACGGGCCGGGTGCAGGGCCACCAGCTCCTCGGGGAGTTCAAACTTGAACTCGTGCAATTTCATCGCCATAGGGCAGGATTTTGGGGAAGTTAAGGGAATTTCGGGATGCAAAAGTACGGTTTTTTCTGATAGTACCGATTTTTGGGTTAAGACGGCCTTCCTGCCCCGAAGCTTTAAATGCGGGCCTGCCGGCTCCGGCCGCCGCAACTTCCCCGTCGATTTGCGTCTTTTGCGCTCTGCTTTGATTAGGAACGAAGCGAGGAAGCCAAGCCAGTTTGGGCTTTTGCCTCAATAATTCTTCATTTCTCCCGCTTCACTCCTCATTTCTTATGCTAACCATCCGCCTCGCTCTCGAAAGTTTTCGCTTTGCCTGGGATGCCCTTAAGTCGAACTTGCTGCGCACCATTCTGTCATTGCTGGGGGTTACGGTGGGCATTTTTGCCATCATTGCCGTGTTCACCGTCGTCGATTCGCTGGAGGCCAGTATTCGCCACAGCATGGATTTTGTGGGCGATAAGGTGATTTATGTGGGCAAATGGCCCTGGACCTTTGGCCCCGACTACCCGTGGTGGAAATACTTCAACCGGCCGGTGCCCACGGTGCGCGAGTTTCAGGAGTTGCAGCGCCAGCTGGGGCCCAACCACAAGGGCGTGGCCATTTTTGCCGCCAACGGCGGCAATACGCTCGCGGCCGGCTCCAACTCGGTGGGCGACTGTGCCTTGCAGGGCGTGAGCTACGAGTACCGCGTGGTGAGCAACGTGCCCATCACCGACGGCCGCTACTTCACGGCGCAGGAAATGGAGGCCGCCCGGCCCGTGGCCATTCTGGGCGCCACCATCGCCGAAAACCTGTTTCCGCAGGGCAACGCCGTGGGCAGCGAGTTCAAGGTGCGGGGCCAGAAGTTCGTGGTCATCGGCGTGATGGAAAAGGAGGGTAAAAAGCTGCTCGACACGCCCAGCAACGACACCAACTGCCTGATACCGTTCTCGATGTTCACCAAGCTTTTCGCCCTCAGTGCCAATGGTATGGGTGGCCCCACGGCCAGCCTGGGCGTGAAAGGCCGCGACGAAGACCCCGGCCTCATGGACCTGGAGTACGAAATGCGCGGCGTGATGCGCAACATCCGCGGCCTGAAGCCCCGCGAGGAGGACAACTTTGCCCTTAACCGTCCCGAAATGTTTGCCTCGGCCATCAGCAAGCTGTTCGACGTTATCGGCATTGTGGGGGCCGTTATCGGGTCGTTTGCCATGCTGGTGGGCGGCTTCGGCATCGCCAACATCATGTTCGTGTCGGTACGGGAGCGAACCAACATTATCGGTATTCAGAAGTCGTTGGGGGCCAAAAATGCCTTCATTCTCTTTCAATTCCTGTTTGAGGCCGTGTGCCTGTGCCTGATTGGGGGCGGGGCCGGCATTTTCCTGGTCTGGCTCGTCACCCTCATTCCGCAGGACTCGCTGCCACTCACCATGTCGATGGCCCGCATCAGCCTGGGCCTGCTGGTGTCGGTGGGCATTGGCGTGATTGCCGGCATCGTGCCCGCCGTGATGGCTGCCAACCTCGACCCGGTTATTGCCATTCGAGCTAAGTAGGTATTCCTGGTTCCGGGTTGCTGGCTAATAAACAATCAGCAACCAAAAATCAGTAATCCGTCCCATTTTCTATCATGACGCTACCATCTTTTTTGAGTTACGAGTTTTGGGGTAACACGCTGGTTCAGTACCTGCTGGCTTTGCTGATTATTGTGGTGGGCGGGGCCCTGCGCCGGTTGCTGTCGCGGCTGCTGAGCAAGGTGCTGTTCCGCCTCACCAAGCGCTACACGGTGGGCGTGAGCGAGGCCGAGCTGCACAACCTGCTCATCCAGCCGCTGTCGATTCTGCTGTTGCTGGTTACGGTATACGCGGCATTCAGCGTGTTGCGCTACCCGCTGCCACCCAACTCTTTGCCTGGCGCGGAGCCCTGGCCCAAGGTGGCGCTGCTACGCGTATTTCTGCTGGCCGTGATTGGCACGGTAACATGGGTGGTGCTGCGGCTGGTCGATTTTGCGCTGCTGGTGGTGCAGCGCCGCAACGAGCTGCGTGCCCTACCCAGCAGCACGCGGCTCGACAATCAGTTTCTGCCCTTCGCCAAGGATTTGCTGAAGGTGCTGGTCATCATCGTGGGGGCCATGGTGGTGCTGGGCGAGGTGTTTGGCGTGAATGTCACGGCCCTCATCGGTGGGCTGGGCATTGGCGGGCTGGCCGTAGCTTTCGCGGCCAAGGAAAGCCTCGAAAACCTCATTGCCTCCTTCACCATTTTCCTCGACCAGCCCTTTGGCGTGGGCGACCTCGTGACGGCCGGCGACGTGAGCGGCACGGTCGAAAAAATCGGTTTTCGCAGCACCCGCCTGCGCACCGCCGAGAAAAGCTACCTCACCGTGCCCAACAAAAGTATGATTGACAAGCCCCTCGACAACCTCTCACTCCGCACTTCGCGCCGCGTGGGTTTCACCCTCACCTTCGACCATAAAACGACCAGCGCTCAGCTCCACGCCATCATCGCGGGTGCGGTGGCCGCCATGCGGGCCCACCCCCTCGTCACCCAGGATGTGCAGATGAAATTCAATGCCCTCACACCCACTGGCAAAGAAGTATCGGTGCAATATTTCGTGCATACCACCAGCTACGACGAGTACCTCGACGTGAAGGAAGACCTCAACTACCGCCTGGTCGAAGTAGTGGAAGAGCACGGCGGAGCGTTTTCCGGCGTGTCCGCTCCGGTAGCAATCCACAAACCATAATCCACGAATCACGAATTTTAAGAATACGTAGTTGATGCACATTGTACCCCTGCAAACAGGAAACGTAAAAAGGCTTGCCATTTGGCAAGCCTTTTTACGTTTCCAGAATCGTTCACGAAATCCGTGGAATCCGTAAAAATCCGCGCTAATCCGTGGTCTTAGCGACCACCGAACAGGCCGCCCAGCAGGCCACCCATGCCGCCGCCGCCGAGCAAGCTGCCCAGGCCGCCGCCGCCGGCGCTGGCGGGTTGCGAGTTGGGCTGCCCGCCCAGGCCACCCAGAATGGACATCATCGAGCCCAGGCCGCCACTGCCAATGGCCGAGCCCTGCTGCGGCATAGTAGCCGCCGAGCTGCCGCCGAGCAGCCCGCCCAGCATGCCACTGCCCAGCAAGCCGCCCAACATGCCACCCAGGCCGCTGTGGGCCGCGCCGCCCAGCATGCCGCCCATGGTGTTGCCGCCCAGCACACTGCTCAGCAACCCGCCGCCGCCGTTGCCATCACCATTCTGGCTTTGGCTGCCACCGCCCATCACCCGGGAAATAACCATGGGTGCCACCACGCCGAGCAAGCCCGCCATAAGGGCCCCTTTGGGAATGCCCACGCTCGAAAGCTTGTCGCCGAGGCCGCTCAGGAAACCGGTTTTGGCCGGGTCTTGCGGGTCGTGGGGCACGTTGGCGGCCTGGTCGACCACCGTTTCCAGGGTCTGCTTTTGCTCGGCGTTGATGCCCAGGTACTGCGACATCTTGTTAATCATGGCTTCTTCGTCGTTGGCGTAGGCCCCGTCGGCCCGCGCGAAGCTGATGAGGTCGGTCACGAGCGAAAAGCGCAGGTCGCTGCCCTTCAGCACGTCGAGGTGCTGCTGAATGCTTTGGTTGTTGGCATCCTGCGCGGCGGCCAGCACCTGCTGGGTAGCCCCCCCCGACAGGCCGGCCTGCTGCGCCAGCGCCTGCAAAAACTGCGATTCGGCCCCCGAAGCCTGGCGGTCGGCGGTTGCCAAACTGGCAATAGCGCTCAGGTAAGCGGTTTTTTCTTCTTCAGAATAGTTTTGGAGGAGTTGGGTATCCATGAGAATGAGGATTGATAAAGGAGTGGTAAGATGCGTAAACGGGACTGCCGCGAATACGTTGCTTGCGGGTTCTGAATGGCGGAGGTGATTTTTTTTAGGGCGCAGCAATCCGATTTCTGGGCCTGAAAATGAATTTGTTGCTGCCCGCGACAACGCCTCATCCAAGGGTTTGGGATGAATAAATCAGAAATTTGTTTGGCATTTTCAAAAACACCTGCCATCTTTGCATTCCCAAACAGGAAAAGCATGGGGGATTAGCTCAGCTGGTTCAGAGCATCTGCCTTACAAGCAGAGGGTCACTGGTTCGAACCCAGTATTCCCCACACTGATAGGCAGTCACTTAGCCACAACACTAGGTGACTGTTTTGTTTTTGGTGCCCACGTCGGGGCCTACAAGCTTGCCACAAGTCATTATTGGGCTTGTGTTTTTGGGAGGTTAGCTCAGTTGGTTTAGAGCGCTTGCTTCACACGCCAGAGGTCGAAGGTTCGAATCCTTTACTTCCCACCATTACTTAACAGCCGCTTCGCTTCACTGCGGGGCGGCTGTTTGCTTGTAATACCCTCGCTAGATTTGAGGGAGCCCCAAATACGTTGGCACGTTGGCAGAGCGCCTATATGGGTTTGCCAACGTGCCAACGTGCCAACATTCTAGTGCGCCATTCTGCATTTATTTCGCGGCCCCTTTCATGCAAAAGGTCCTGCACTTGCTTTCTCCCACCGCCATCTATCGTGGTGCCAAAGCTGAGCATGAACCACAATACTTACGAAAGCAGTGTTCATGTCATCAGTTAGCTTCCCTGATTCCGTATATTGCTACCCCACTCCAAGCAAAAAGCAAATGGAGAACATCGAATCTATGCCAGAAGAGCTTCCAGAACAAAGTACAACATCGCAACTATACGGGTTGAAAGTCAAAATCGCCCTAGTGATTATGGTCGTGGTATCTCTGACTGTCTCTAGGTATGGATTTTGGTTTTTTTGTAGGGCTTCCGCACCAAAAGTAAGCTGGTCGTAGGTTAGTTTCGGGGATGGACCCTTTCGCTTCCTTTGCCCATTTAACGGACCCGCGCGT
>JAYULN010000333.1:0-4549 GCA_043763525.1 Hymenobacter sp. | reverse complement strand
AAATTGTGATTTCGCGGGAAATCCTCAAGTAAGCGGGGAATTGCCTAAAATTCAGATTCATTGCACAAAACCCAGCCATTATTTGGCTGGGTTTTTAGTTTTTGTGAATTTCAAGGTGTTATATTGCACTGCGGTAGCCACCCAGTTACCCTCATCCGCACCCCTTACCGGCCCCGCTGGCCACCCAAATTATGGAAGATTACAATAAAGTCATCGAATCGCTGGGCGTTCGCTATATCAAGGCTAAAAACCTGGTGCTGCACCAGCCCTTCACTGTTCGCAACTCCTACGATGTTGGCAACAACCTCATCCTGTTGCACAAGGGCCACCTCACCTTTGGCGAAGACCAGATGGTGGTGGAGGAAGGCGAAATGCTTTTCATTCCGGGCGGTCGCCCCACGCGGGTGAGCTACGGCGAAGACACGAAAAACCGTGTCATCACCAACGACGACCTGATTTCCAACAAGGACAAGTTCTTTCACTCCAACGACAACCTCGACCTCATCGGCGATGCCGAAGAAAGCCACAGCTTCGTGAGCTTCGAGGCCAAGGTGTTCGACTCGGTGAACTTCTTCGCTTCGCTCGACGTGCCGGCCTTCCTCATCTCGGGGCAGCAGAAGCTGGCAAATCTGGTGATTAAGGTCGTGGAAGAGAGCATGCAGGACCTGCCCGGCCGCGAGCGCCTCATCAACATCTACACCGAAAACATTGTGGTGGAAGTGGTGCGCTACGTGCTGCGCAACAACATGTTTGTGGAACAGCTGGCCACCAACAGCACCTATTTCAAAGACCCCCGCCTGATTGACCTGTTCAACTACATCAAGGAGAACCTGGGCGGCGACCTCTCCAACAAAGTTCTCTCGGGCGTAGCCAACGTGAGCGAGGACTATGTGGGCCAGTACTTCAAAATGCTGACCAACATCAACCCGCAGG
This sequence comes from Hymenobacter sp., assembly GCA_043763525.1. Lineage (GTDB taxonomy): Bacteria > Bacteroidota > Bacteroidia > Cytophagales > Hymenobacteraceae > Hymenobacter. Next base: position 3,616 of record JAYULN010000333.1, on the reverse strand, counting down.
ACTACATCGAATACCAGCGCATGGAGCGCGCCGTGTTCCTGCTGCGCACCACCAAAAAGAGCATCCGCGACATCGGCAAAGAAGTGGGCTACAAAGACACCGCCTATTTCTGCCGCCGCTTCAAGATGATGTTCGGCATCCCGGCCGGCAAAATGCGCCGCCGCGAGTCGGCGATGAACATCTAGCCTACGCATTGTACGACGAAGCCGCGGCTTCAGGGTAATGGTTTTAAGCTATTGTAAGCAAGAGTGCCCGCTCCCTGACTTTGCGCAGAGGGCGGGCACGCTTGGCTTGGGAGCGGTGAGGAAGACGTTAGTCCAGCACCACGCGTCGCGTTGCGAAGCCATTGGCGTAGGCTACCCGCAACAGGTAGATACCATTAGGCAGGCCAGCGGTGTTGAGCGTCAGGTCGGGTTGGGCTATGGGTTGCGTGAGCACGGCCCGGCCCAGCGCGTCGAGCAGCTGCACGCACTGCGGGTGGGCGGCCGCGTCCAGGCGGAGATGTAACCTGCCGTGCGCGGGTATGGGCCAGACATCGAGCCGGGTGGCGGAATGCTGAGGCGCAACGGCCAGCACGCTGGCATCGAGCAGCCGCACAAGGCCATTGATGGGCAAGCCACTGACCTGCTGGAACGTGCCAGCGGCGAGGATGGCTCCGTCGGGCTGAATGAGCAGGCGCAACACGTCCGAGCCGGGGGCATTGGTGGAGCTAAAACTGGCATCTTCGGTGCCATTGGCCAGCAGGCGCACCAGTCCTTGGTATGTAGTGCCGCGCAGCAAATCGATGCCGGCCAGCACCCGGCCGTTGGGCTGCACGGCCAGGGAAGTCACGCTGTACACCGTACCGCTGATGTTGGCCACAAACGTCCCGTCGGGCATGCCATTGGGCAGCAGGCGGGCCACGTCGCGGGTGGGAGCCGTGCCAAAAGTTGGAAACCGGTTGCCCACGTACACCCGGCCGGCGGCATCGGTAGCCAGGGGCGTATAATTGACGAGGTTGCCGGCCGCGCTGACAGGTGTCAGCGTGAAGGAGGTGTCCAGGGCACCGCTGGGCAGCAGCCGCCACACCAGCACTGAGGTGGTGCCACCCGGTAGGAGCACCTGCGATTGGCCGCCCACCAGAATGCGGCCATCGGGCTGCACCAGTAGCGTGAAGTTGCCGGTGGAGTCGGCCGGCACGAACGTGTTATCGCGCTGGCCGGTGGTGCCCAGCACCCGCGTCAGTACCTGGGGCGGGGCCGTGGAGTTGGCACGCAGGTTGAAGGAACCGCTGAGCAGAATGTTGCCGTCGGGCTGAAGAGCCACCTGCCGCACCCCCTGGCCCCCGCTGAACGGCAGCAGGGGCTGCTGCAAGGGCGGCGCAAAAGCGGCATCGAGCGTGCCGGCCGCCAGCAAGCGCGCCAAGCCGGCTCGGGCTGTGCCCGCCACGAAGCCAAAGCGCCCCCCGAGCAGCACCTTACCATCAGCTTGCACCGCCACGCTATGCACCGCGCCGTTGCAAGCCGGAGCGAAAGTAGCATCCGGGGTGCCGTTGGCATTCAGCCGGGCCACGTAGCCGGCGGGCCTGCCCGTTGATTTCGGTGAAGTCGCCGCCCACCAGCAGCTGGCCATTGGGCAGCCGGGCCACGTCGAAAACACTGCCCGGCTGCTGCACTGCGGGAGCTGCGGCGGCCTGAAAAGCCCCACCGGCTGCTAACACAGCCAGCGGTACCGGCTGCGCGGCCAGGCTGCCATAGGGCAAGGGCTGGCCAGCAACCAATACCTGCCCGGTGGGCAGTGCCTGCACGGATAAAGGGTACCGCTCGGCCACGGGGGCTACCGTTTGGTTGGCAAAGCTGGCATCCAGCGTGCCGCTGGGCAACAGCCGGACCAAGCGGCCAATGGGTACGCCATTATACAGCGTGGCGGATGTCGAAACCAGAATATTGCCGTCGGCCTGCACGGCCAGCGGGCCAAAATACCGGGCGCTGGGGCCGCCGAACCCTGTGCCCGGCTGCCAGGTAGCATCGGCCGCGCCGGTGGGCAGCAGGCGCTGTAGCTGGCGGCTGCCGTTGCCGCCAAGCAGGGTCAGCAGCTTGCCATCGGCCTGCAAAGCCAGGCTGCCGGCCTGGGTGTTGGCCGGCAGGGCGGCGTTGAAACTGGTATCGAGCACGCCGCTGGGCAGCAGCCGGGCCAGGGTGCGGCGTGGCTGCCCCTGCACGGTGGCAAAGGGGCCGCTGATAATGATGGTACCATCTGGCTGTAGCAATACCTGTTCGACGGAACCCCCGATGCCTCCGCTCTGGCTTGGCTGAAAACTAGCATCCGTGGTGCCATTCGCATTGAGGCGCAGCAGTACGTCGGTGGCCGTGCCGCCGGCCAGTGCATATCCGGCCACCACTAGCTTGCCATCGGGCTGTTCTACGGCGGCCCGTGCTCCCGCGATAGCGGGAATAGCGCCCTGGTCAAAGGTGGGGTCGGCCGTGCCGTCGGCGTTAAGCCGCATTAGGCCCGGCTGGGTAATTCCTCCCAACTGAAACGGCGCGGCGGCATCCAGCCCCAATAGCAACAGTTTGCCACCAACGAGCGGCAGCACTTGGTACAACTCGCCTTGCAGCCCGGCCACGTTGGCCTGAAAGGCTACATCGAGTTGGGTGCCGCTCCCCAGCAGGCGTGCCAGATTGTAGTAGCCTGCTACCGGTACATCGGTGCCGGCTACCCGGCTGAATGTGCCCACCAGCAGCCGCTTGCCGTCGGCCTGCTGCACGGCCTGCCGGAGCAGCCCCGGCATGTACACCCGCCCAATGGCGAAGGCGGGGTCAATAGTGGGGCCTTGCGCATGGGCCAAGTCATTATCCAACAAGCACATTAGTGAGCAGATTAGGAATAACCGCATAAGCTGAGATAAAAGAGCGACCAGCCGGCGAAAGCCGGCTGGTCGCGGGTGAAAAGAACAAGAAAAAATTAGTGCGTGATTTCGAGGTGCTGGCGCATAACTTGCCCGGCCGCAGTGGCGGCTACCAGGTAGTAGATGCCGGCGGGCAAATCAGCCGTAATAAAGGAGCATTGTGCTTCGTGGACTTTTTGCTGGCGCACCAACCGACCCTGGCCATTGAATAGCTGGATTTCAGTACCGCTCGTCTTGCCGTCGAATGCTTCCAATCGAACCAGTAGGCTGCCGTTAGCGGGATTAGGGTAGGCGGCAATAGTGCTGGATGGGCGCGCGTCCTTCTTGCCCGGCCGATTAGGGTAGCAACTAGGATGGTTGTCCACCAAGAGGACAAGTCCCCCAGCCGAGCTTTGGGCGCTGTAATCATATTGAGGAGGGGGAAGTGGCCGGGTTGCCTGTTCCTCCAGGCCGGAGCAAATATTTATGGCTTTTGCATATACTGAATAGTAGGTTGGTGCTACATTAGAGCCATGCCGGACGTTCGCCGTGAAAGTCGATTTCCCATTGAATGCAGTCACCTGGGCTTCGCTACCTGCCGTGCCGGCAAACCACCGAATGGTGGAAAGGTCGAAATTAGTGGTATATAAGGAAGACATTTAAACTTTTGCTACCATCGTAAAAGCAGCTAAATAATGCCAGGATTTCCAATTTCTGACTGAGGTCTCAAATCGCACTAATAAGGTGCGA
>JAYULN010000332.1:0-4549 GCA_043763525.1 Hymenobacter sp. | reverse complement strand
TTTGTCGTTCGCGTCCCCGTGCCGTTCGGGCGGCTTTACTGGCGCGGGGACGCGAACGACACCGCTCGCGCTACAACCGGCCGCGTAACAGCAGTTGTTAATTCACTTCTCCCCCAACTTATTCCCCTTATATCCTTTGATAGCCAGCGGAATCCAGCCAATCAACGGGATGAAATAGGCCAGGGTGATGGGGTTGCGCCACATCATCTTTAGCCAGGCACCGGGTTTATCCAGCTGCATTCGAAAATTGCGGCGGCCTTCTTTCACGTAGAGGCGCTCGAACTCGGTGAACACGGCGGGCCAGGCGAAAGGCAGGAAAAATGGGAAGAACCGCCGGTTTTCCTTTATGCGCTGCCAGAGCTCGCCCCAGCGGTAGGGCTTTTGACCGTGGGCAAGCACGGCGGCATCCATTTCGGCCTGCATTTGCTGGCGAATTTGCTCACTCAGGGCCAGGTAGTCTTCGCGGGTGAGCTCGTCGATGGTTTTGGTGGTGAGGTCGGACGGCCGGATGCGGGTGCCCATCACGAAGGTGAGCTTGGCGGGCAGGGCCAGGTAAAAGGCCCAGGGCTGAATCAGCACCAACACGAGAAGCACCGTGAGAGGCAAAAACGGGATGCCGATTTTCTTGGTGAGGTTGTTTACCCAGTCCCAGGAATAGGCGTACGGATTGAGGTATTCGGCGTTGATGGTGTAGAAGGGCACAATGTCGGTGCCGTGCTGTAGGGCCAGGCGCACCATGCTGGTGGCCAGCCGCTGGAACTGGTATTTGCGATTGAAGCCCTTGCCAATGCCGGGCACGCCTTCGGGGTACAGCATCAGGTTGTGGTCCTGATAGTACATCATGGTTTCGAAGTTCAGCGTGGTGGCATCTACCGAGCCGCACTTCTTCCAGAACTCCTTCACCAGGTAGGGGTTCATGAGGGCGGTTTGGGAGAGCAGCGGGGCCGAAAGCGGCCGGGGCAGGTCGCGCAGCGTGCTGTTCTTATGCAGCAAGTGGCGCCACAGGTGCGACAGGGCCACGATGGCATCCCAGGGGAAGGCCATGCCCGAGTGGTTGCTGACAAAAATCAGCGGCCGGTCGGGGTTGTTGCGCTGCGGGTAGTCGTCAAACCCCACCAGCTCGGAGCGAAACCACACCCGGTCGAGCAGCTGCAGAAGGTTTTCGTCCAGCGTTTGGGTGAACTCCTCCCGGAAGTAGTCGCTGTAGATATGTTGGTTGGCCACGATGGCGGGCGGGGGCAGCGGAGACGAAGTAGTGGTGGGCATGATGGGCATGGTGGGAATTTCAGCTGACAGAGGGCGGAAGATAGGATAATTTCCATCGTTGCGCATGCAGTCGCGGGTGCGGGTGTTCTAACGAAGGCTCCCAAACTGCGGGCGTGGCAAGCGGGAGTCGTGAAAACGCGGCGGCCGATGTTCTGGCTTTGGTTCCGGCAGAGGGAGCAGCGGAAAACGCCGCAGTGCGCTGAGCGCGAACGACCTTAGCCCCGGCTGCCGAAAATGGCGCTGCCCACCCGTACCAGCGTGCTGCCTTCGGCCACGGCCAGGGGGTAGTCGCCGCTCATGCCCATGGAGATTTCGCAAAAAGCGGGTTCTGAGGCGAAATACGCGGCTTTCAGGTGTTCGAAATAGCTGCGCAGCTGGCGGAACTCCTGGCGCAGCCGGGCTTCATCGCTGGTGAAGGTGGCCACGCCCATTACGCCCACCAGGCGCACGTTTTGAAGCTGGGGAAAATCTTCGGCGGCCAGCATTTCCTCCGCCTCGGGCAGCGAGAGGCCGGATTTGGTTTCCTCCTGGCCGATGTGGAATTGCAGCAAGCCGTTGATGACGCGGTGGTTGGCAGCGGCGTGCTTGTTGATTTCGCGCAGCAGTTTCAGGCTGTCGATGCTCTGAATGGTATGCACGAAGGGGGCCAGCAGCTTCACCTTGTTGGTTTGGAGCTGGCCGATGAGGTGCCACTCCACATCGGCCGGGAGCTGGGGCTGCTTGGCGGCCATTTCCTGCGGCCGGTTTTCGCCAAACATGCGCGCCCCGGCGGCATATGCCTCTTGCAGCTTCCCGACGGGGTGCGTTTTGGTGACGACGACCAGGCGGGCGGCAGTGCCGCCCAGCTCGGCGTTGATGCGGTGGATGTTATCGGCGATGGACATGGGTTTTGGAATCGAACGAATGTTGAACGTCATGCTGAGCTTGTCGAAGCATCTTTACCGCTTCGTCAGAACCGTTTAAAGAAGCGGTAGAGATGCTTCGGCAAGCTCAGCATGACCGTTTTTTTGTAACCGCTTCAGAACCTAATCCTCCAGCGGGTTGCCCAGAAACGTGCTGCGCAGGCCCAGCCACAGCAGCCACAGGCCAATGCTCAGCCCCAGATACGGGCGGTAAAAATCCTTGGTATTGCGGAAGCGGAGCTGCTTGATTTCGGACTTTTCGAGGCGGTTGATTTGGCTGAATACTTGGCGCAAAGCGCCCGTGTCGGTGGCCCGAAAAAACTGGCCGTCGGCGGCGGCGGCGATTTGGCGCATGGTGGTTTCGTCGAGGCGGGTTTGCACGTAGCGGGCGCGGCCGAGCGAGTCCTGGCCGTAGGGCACAAAACCGTCCTTGCCCAGCCCGATGGTGTAGATGCGGATGCCGAACGCGTGGGCCAGCTGCGCGGCCAGCAGCGGGTCGAGGCTGCCGGCGTTGCTCTCGCCATCCGAGAGCAGAATGCACACCCGCGACTTGGCCGTGGACTCGCGCAAGCGGTTGGTGGCCACGCCCAGGGCCGTGCCAATGGCCGTGCCATCGGGCTTCACCATGCCCACGCGCAGGCTGGCGAGGTCTTCGCGCAGCAGGTCGTAGTCGGTGGTGAGGGGGGCCAGCGAGTAGGCTTCGCCGGCGAAAGCCACGAGGGCGAGCCGGTCGCCCACGCGGGTTTTCAGGAAGTCGGTGGCAATGCGCTTGGCCGCCGCCAGGCGGTCGGGGCGCAGGTCCTGAATTTCCATCGAACCCGACACGTCGAGCGCCAGCACGATGTCGATGCCGCGCCCCGACTGCTCCACCCGCTCGTCGGTGCGCTGGGGGCGGGCCAGGGCCACCAGGCCGAAGCTCAGCGCTAATCCCAGCACCACGTCGGGCACGAAGCGCAGGGCGGCCGACCAGTCGCGCCGCAACGGCCCCGGCCCGAAAGCCACGCTCACCGTGGCCCGCCGCCGCGCCAGGGCGCGGCGCAGAAAAAACAGCAGCGGCACCGCCAGCAGCAGCAGCAACAGGCGCGGCTGCTGCCACTGGTAGCCGGCCAGCGTGGTGTAGCGAAGCAGGTTGAAAAAGTCGTTCAAGCAGTTAGTAATGGATAATGGACAATGAAGAATGTCATGCTGAGCCTGTCGAAGCATCTCTACTGCAACAGTAATCCAATCGAATCAACGAAGCGGTAGAGATGCTTCGACAAGCTCAGCATGACGTTCTTCATCGTCCATTGCAAATTATTCACTGACTCACGGACGCGTAGCGGCGCTCGGCAAAGCCGCGCAGGCGCTGAAAGGCGCGGTCGACTTCTTCCGCATCTTCGGTCTGGAGGTTGCCGTAAATCACCTCGTCGGTGGCGCTCAGGGCCTGGCGCACGTCGGAGTCGTTTTCAAAATACGCCACGATTTCGCGGGTGGTGAAGGAGCCGAGGCTGCTGTTTTCGAGGTTGGCGAGGTAGTTTTTCCAGAGGGCCACGGCCCGCTCTACGTTGATGGACGAGCGCGAGAGCTCGAACCGCTCCACGTGCCGGGCAAACTGAGCCAGGAAATAAACGTGGTTTTTGCGCAGCTTGTAGGCCTGGTAGCGCCGCCGCAGCCCCCGCCGAAACAAGGCCGCGCTGGCGGCGGCCAGCAGCAGCACCGCCGCCACCCCCGCCAGCCAGTACGGGTAATTAAACAACGGCTCGATGGGCACCAATTCGAGGTTCTGGCGCAGCCTGGGCACCTCGGCCACCCCGATGGGCAGGGGCGCGGCCGTGCGGCGCAGGCGCACCCGGCGGGGCAGCGGGGCCACGCTCAGCGTGTCCAGCCCTTGCAGCACGGCCACGGGCAGGGCCAGGGTTTGCACCGAATCGAGGCGGAACGTGCGCAGGTGGTAAATGGCCCGGTCGAGGCTGCGGCCCCGGCGGGTGCGGGTCGGAAAAAACGTCTTGCCTACGTACTCGAACGGCGCAAACCGGGCCAGCGAGTCCGGAAACACCACTTCCAGGTCGGGCGCGTGCTCGTAGCGCAGCTCGTAGTCGAGGGGCTCGCCAATGAGGACGGTTTGCTTCAGAAACCGGCCCTGCGGCCCGGCGGGCGGCCCGGTTTGGGCGGCCAGCAGCACCGGCAGCAGCACCGGCAGCAGCACCGCCGACCACAGCCGGCCCAGACGCGAAAAAAAGCAAAAAGGCATAGGCAACAGGACCGCAAACGGGCGGGGGCAGCCCAAATGTAGCGGCCCGCCGGGTCAGGACGGTTCTTTAGTCGATTTACGGGGTGTAGCGACGCGACCCTTCGCGTCTCGGCGTTCGCGCCGTTCAACCATCGTTCAACGCCGAGACGCG
>JAYULN010000331.1:0-1829 GCA_043763525.1 Hymenobacter sp. | reverse complement strand
AAGCGGCTCATCCGCGAGGCGTATCGGCTCAATAAATATCGGCTGCTGGAGCAACCCGGGGGGCATCAGGTGGCTCTTCTGGGTATTATCTTCACGGGAAAGGAAAAAAGTCCGCTGACGTTGGTGGAAAAAAAATTAATTTCCGCACTTCATCGTTTGGTGGACGTACCGGCCGCAGCATCTGCTTCGCCGCCCGCTGTGTAGATTTAGCCCTCTAGCTACTGTGTTTATATGACTATCCGCAAAAAAATACTCGCTACGCTGGCCGTGGGCACGTTGGGCCTGGTTTCTTTTCGGGCCGCTTCGGATAACGAGCGGTACTTCGAGATTGCCAAGAACCTCGATATTTTCGCCACGCTCTTTAAGGAAGTCAATACCTACTATGTCGACGAGATAACGCCCGCGCGGCTGGTGAAAACCGGCATCGACGCCATGCTGCGCTCGCTCGACCCCTACACCAACTACATTCCGGAGGACGACATCGAGGATTTCCGCACCATGACCACCGGGCAGTATGGTGGCATCGGGGCTTCGGTGGTGAAGCGCAACGGCAAAACCGTGGTGCAAAGTGCCTACGAAGGCTATCCGGCCCAAAAAGCCGGCCTGCTCCCCGGCGACGAAATTCTCGACATCAACGGCGTGGTGGTCGATAAAAAGTCGAACGGCGATATCAGCAAGCTCCTCAAGGGCCAGGCCAACTCGGTGGTGAAGCTCATGGTAACCCGCTATGGCCAGGACAAGCCGGTGGAAATCAACATCACCCGCGATAAAATCCAGGTGGATAACGTGCCCTACGTGGGCATGATTTCTGGCGATGTGGGCTACTTTCAGCTCGGCGGCTTCACCGTGGATGCGGGCAAGGAAGTGCGTGCTGCGGTGACCAGGCTCAAGGAGCAGGGCGCGAAGAAAATCGTGTTCGACATCCGCGACAACCCCGGCGGCCTGCTGAACGAAGCCGTGAATATCTCCAACCTCTTCATCGACAAAGGCCTCGACGTGGTGAGTACCAAGGGCAAGGTGACGGAGTGGAACAAAACCTACAAGGCCCTCGATGTGCCGCTCGATATCCAAACGCCCATCGCCATCATCACGAGTAGCCGCTCGGCCTCGGCATCGGAAATCGTGTCGGGCGTGTTGCAGGACTACGACCGCGCCGTGGTGGTGGGCGAACGCACCTTCGGCAAAGGACTCGTGCAGGCCACCCGGCCGCTGAGCTACAACTCGCAGCTGAAGGTAACGACCGCCAAATACTACATCCCGAGCGGCCGCTGCATCCAGGAAATCGACTATGCCCACCGCAGCGAAGACGGCACGCTGGGCAAATTCCCCGATTCGCTGCGCACGGCTTTCAAAACCACCGCCGGCCGCACCGTGTACGACGGCGGCGGCGTGGCCCCCGATATTGAGGTGAATGACCGCGAAATCGCGGACATCACCCGCATTCTGCTCCAGAAAAGCTACCTCTTCGACTACGCCACCCGCTACCGCGCCGAGCACCCCGCCATTCCGGCCGCCCGCGCCTTCAAGCTCACGGATGTCGACTACCAGAAGTTCGTGGCCTACCTGCAAGGCAAAAACATCAGCTACAGCACCGATGCCGAAAAGGCCCTCACCGACCTCAGCAAGAAGGTAAAAGAGGAAAAGCACTACGACGACGTGAAGCTGGAGCTCGAAGCCATCCGCAAGAAAGTAACCGTGAACAAGGCCAACGACCTGCAACGCTTCAAGCCCGAAATCAAGGAGCTGCTGGAGCAGGAAATCGTGTCGCGCTACTACTTCGAGAAAGGCCGCACCGAAGCCGGCTTCGACGACGACCCCAACATCATCGC
>JAYULN010000330.1:0-11417 GCA_043763525.1 Hymenobacter sp. | reverse complement strand
CGTACCTTATTAGTGCGATTTGAGACCTCAGTCAGAAATTGGAAATCCTGGCATTATTTAGCTGCTTTTATGATGGTAGCAAAAGTTTAAATGTCTTCTATATGTAGTAGCTTCGCGCCATGCTATTTCAATTTGGTGCGCACAGCGCATTGCTGCTGCCATTTGTGGTGCCGGGGCTGGTGTTGACCGGGCATTTGCTCGTGCTGCCCGTGGCGCAGTGGATGCTGGGCTACGCCGGCCGCCGGCTGTTTGTCTGCGCTGGCTTGCCTGGTGGCGCTGCTGCTACCCTTATTGCCCTTGCCGGTACCATTCACTCCAACTTATTGATTGAGCCCGGCAAATAGTTTGTGCTGGGCGGCGAGCAGCGCGGCGCGCTTAAAGTGGTGGCCAAAAACATTGGTGCCGTGCCAGTCGAAATACGCGAGCGGCCCAAGGGCGGCGGCACGTTTGGCAAGGTTACGCTGGCCCCCGGCCATTCGGGCGTGTTGAAATTCGCCGCCGGCTCTACGGCCGTATTGCTCAATCCCAGCGGCGAAAACGCCAATCTGGACCTCATCATCACCGGCGATACCAAGCTGGGAATGACGTATGAGCCGGTGCAGGAATACGGTAAGCCAGGGCCGAAGCAGTAGGAAGTGAGACGCTCAGCATGACGGTCTATTCTTCATTGCTCATTCCTCATTAAGCGCAGCGTCAATACCCCCCAGCCCAGGCGGCGGTACACGAAATGCAGGAGCCAGAGCGGCCCAATCAGCAAAAACTGGAGGTCCTTCAGGAAGTTGGGTTTCTTGCCTTCCACCTTATGGCCCCAGAACTGGCCCATCCAGGCCAGCGCGAAAATGAGGAGGCAGATGGCCCACAGCGGCAGCGCCGCCAACTCGGCTACCACACGTAGCCCGGCGGCCATGGCCACCCACACCAGCACCATGCCCAGGGCCAGCCGGCCGCTCAGCCGCACGTAGTAGAGCAGGGCCAGCGCCATCACCAGGGTGCCCCAATTCAGCCAGAGACTGATTTCGCGCACGGCTGCCGGCACCGGCACCGACCACAGCAGGCCCAGCAGCGAGAACATAATCAGCGGCACGCACACCCAATGCACCAGCTTATTGGTGGGGTTCTGGTGGCTTTCGCCGTATTCGGCGAGTAGGGCGGAGAGGGCGGCCATGAGTGTGGTGGGCGTTGAGGACAGCTGGCGGAAACGCCACCAAAGTAGCAAAAAAAGCCTTCCCAATCGGGAAGGCTTTTGAAGCGTTGGCAGCGAAAGAAACCTACGCTTTCACCTTGAACTTGCCGCGCAGGTAGGCCAGGGCCTGGCCGTGCGCCTTAGCGGCGTACTCCTTGTTGAACTTGGGGTTGGACGGGTTGGCGAAGGCGTGGTCGGCTTCATAGCTTTCCACGGTTACTTTTTTGCCGGCGGCCGCCATGTCTTTCTTGAACTGGCCCACCACTTCAGGGTTAATCCACTTATCCTGGGCGGCAAATATGCCCAGCACGTCGGTGTTCAGGGTTTTGAGCTTGGCCACATCCTTCTCGGGCATGCCGTAATACATCACGCAGCCCACGGTTTGCTTGCCGCCGAGCAGGGCTTCCTGTAGGCTCCAGCCGCCGCCGAAGCACCAGCCGATGCTGGCGAATTGGGCCTTGGGGCCGGCATACTGCTGGGCTCCTTTGAGGATGGCCACGGCACGCTCGGACTTCACCTCGCCCATGTATTTGCCGGCCTCGTCGGGCGTGGTGGCAATTTTACCGTCGTACAGGTCCACGGCGATGACGTTTACGCCGGGCATTTCGGCGGCGAAGGTGGCGGCCTCCTTCTTGATGTAGTCGTTCAGGCCCCACCACTCGTGAATCACGAACAAGTACTTGTTCGAGGGCTTGGCGCTCTTGATTTCGAAGCCCTTGCCGGTGCTGCCGTCGGCGGTTTTGAAGGTAATCATCTTGCCTTCGCCCTTGAACTCGTAGGGCAGGGGCGCATCGTGGCCGCCCGAAAAATCTTTGTCGGCCGCCAGCATGGCGAAGGCCTCGGTGGCCGAAGCCGAGAGGTTACCGGCGGGCCGGGCGCAGCAGCTGGCCATTTTCTGGGCCGAAGCCGAGAACGAAAGGCCCACGAATAAGGCGCTGAGGGTGAGTAGCTTCTTCATTGTAACAGAGAAATGAAAAGAAAAATGGAATTGAGATTGATGTACCAACAGCTAATTACCGGATTGTTCCCGCGCTGTTTGGAAAAGTTCTGGCAATGCCCGCGCCGCCCGGCTATGCAGCGCCGCCGATGCCGTAGTGCTCAACACGAATTCGATGCTGGCGGTCAGCTCCGCTTTCAGCTCGGGGAAGGGCGCGGCCAGGCGGGCGGCGGCCGTGAGGGCATAGGCCCGAATGGCTACCGGCTCGGTCGGGTTGCGCAGCATGGCCAGGCAGGTATCGAAGGCCAGCGCCTGCCATTCGGCGGGCACGGGCACGAACTGCAACACCCGCGCCACAGCGCGGCGCACGGCCGGGTGCTGTCCGGTACCGGGTTGCGCGGCCGCCAGCAGGCCCGGCAAGTGGGGCACCAGCCACCTGGGCCGCCGCTCGCCCACCCAGCCCAGCCCAGCACGTCGGCGGCCAGCTGGCGCTCCCGGTCGGTGCCGTACCAGAGTACCTGGAGCAGCTCGGTAAGGCCACTGGGATGGGCGCAGGCGTAGTCCGTTAGGTTGCGGGTTTGCCGGGCCGAGTGTTCCCGCAGTAGTTCCGCTCGGAGGTTCATGCACGAAATGTGGCACCCGCTTCAGCTTGTGTCCGGCGGATTGTGCTGGCGGGCATAAGCTGAAGTACGTGCTACAGGATTATTCCCGTCTCAACAGAAGCCCCCAGCTCGGTGAGCAGCGCAAACAGGCCCACGTAGGTTCGGTTGAGGTAGATGAAGTGCTCGGAGCCACGGGGCTCGCGCTGCTTGCGCAGCTCGGGGTCGGCCATCAGGTCGTCGCCGAGGGCGTAGAGGGCAGCCATGTAGGCGGGGTCGCCGAAGTCGAAGGTGGCCTGCCGGAAGGGGCGGCCCACCAGCTCAAGCGAGGTGTGCATGGTGCGCAGGTAGAGGGCACGCAGGGCGGGCGCATCGGTGGGGCGCAGCACGCCGGCCTGGGTGAGCAAGGCCGCCAGGATGCTTTCGTCGGCCATGGTTTCGGGCATCAGCAGGTCTTTAAACAGCTGGTACACGTCCATGGGCACGTCTTTCACGCAGCCGAAGTCGAGCACGCCCAGGGTGCCGCCGTGGTCGGCGCGCATCAGGAAATTGCCGGGGTGCGGGTCGGCGTGCAGCTGGTGCAGCTCGTTGAACTGGAACTGGTAGAAGTCCCACAGCGCCTGGCCCAGTTGGTTACGGATTTCCTGGCTGGGATTGGTGGCCAGAAACTCTTTCAGGTGCTGGCCCGGCAGCCAGTCCATGGTGAGAATGCGGGCCGTGGAGTATTCGGGGTAGTAGGTCGGAAACTCCAGATTATTCAGCCCCTGGCACTTGGCTGCTATTTCCTGGCCCCGGCGCAGCTCCAGGGCATAGTCGGTTTCTTCGAGCAGGCGGGTTTCCACTTCTTCCAGGTAGGGGCGCACCTGGGCTTCGCTCAGGCCCATTACGCGCAGGGCAATGGGTTTCACGAGGCGAATGTCGGACTTGATGCTGTCGGCCACGCCGGGGTACTGCACCTTCACGGCCAGCGCCTTGCCGTCTTTCTGGGCAAAATGCACCTGCCCGATGCTGGCCGCTTGCCGGGCTTTGGGCTCAAAGGCATCGAAAAGCTGGTAGGGCGATTTGCCGAATGCATCGCGGAAAGCCTTGGTTATCAGGGGGCCGGAGAGGGGCGGGGTCGAGTATTGGGCCTTGGCAAACTGGTCGGCGTAGGCCGTGGGGAGCATGTTTTTTTCCATGGCCAGCATCTGGGCCACTTTCAGTACCGAGCCTTTCATTTCGCTCAGCGTGCCGTAGAGCTCGGCGGCGTTGGCGGCGTGCAGGTCCTCGGTGGTCGACTCGGCTCCCACGGCCTTTTTGGCGTAGTGCTTTATGTAATTGGTGCCTACGTTAAAGCCGGTTTTGGCGAAGCGGGCGGCACGAGCCACCTTGGTGGTTGGGATGTCACTTAACATTTATCAATTAACATTTAACAGGTTCAAATAAAATCAGTTGCGGTTTATTAATTGGATGCCGCGCACGTTAAAATTGCCAAATATCTCAGGCCGTTAAATGATAAATGTTATTTGTTAAATGAATCTACCGCCGCACCAGAAACCGCACAAAATCCACGGCCGAATCCAGCGTGTTGCGGCCCACTAAATCGAAGCTCAGGGTTACGGCTTTTTCGACGGCGGCGTCGGTGCGCTCGAAATTTACGGAGTCGTCCTTGGCAAAGTATCCGAGCACGAACAGCACCTGCTGCCAGAAGAAGCGCGGGTAGCCGTCCTCTATCAGCGTACGGCTGGCGATTTCGCCGCTCACGCGGCCGGCGCGCAGCAGGTCGCTCACGAACATTTCAAAATCCTGCCGAAAGTCGTCGAGCACGCGGGGCGAGAGGGCTGGCACGCGGTGCAGCGAGCGGCGCAGGCTCATCAGGGCGTAAGAGCGGTTGTTTTTGAGGATTTCGAGCAGCGTATAGTAGAAAGCCAGCAGCTTTTCGCGGCTGCCGTAGCCTTCCCACACAGGCTCGCCGGCGGCGGTTTCGCGGGCCTGGCGGCCAAAATCAGCCCAGATTTCGCGGTCGATGGTTTCGAAATTCGGGTAGTGCTTGTAGAACTCCGACTCGGCCAGGCCCAGCTGCTGCGTTAGCTTGAATACCGATTGCGGCGGGTGGCCTTCGTTGAGCACGAACGCGAGGTAGGCTTGTTTGATGTGGTCTTTTTCCATGCCGGTGTAACCGGTTCACATAGATTACGGTTCGGCGGTTGTAGCGCGAACTTTGTAGTTCGCGTCCCGGCGCCGTTTCAATAGTTGTCATTCCGGAACGCGAATTACAAAATTCGCGCTACTAGCTCGCCGCGATGCGTGCCGCCCGAATGGCCTCCACGGCCCGCTCGCGGGCAAACTTGTGCTCCACAATGGGCGTGGGGTACTTCGCGGTGCCCACCTCCGGCACCCAGCGCTTCACGTACTGCATCTCGGGGTCCACTTTTTCGAGCTGGCTTTCGGGGCTATACACCCGGAACCAGGGGGCGGCAATGGCTCCGGTACCGGCCATCCACTGCCAGTTGCCCACGTTGTTGGCCATCTCGTAGTCGAGGAGCTTGTCGGCAAAATACCGTTCGCCCCAGCGCCAGTCAATAAATAAGTGTTTCACCAGGAAGCCGGCTACGGTCATGCGCACGCGGTTGGGCAGGTAGCCGGTTTCGTTCAGCTCGCGCATGCCGGCATCGACGAGTGGGTAGCCGGTGCGGCCCTCGCACCAGGCCCGGAACTCGGCTTCGTTGTTGCGGTAGTCGATGTGCCGCATCTTGGGGTCATAGCTCTCGGTGGCGGTATTGGGGTAGTGCCAGAGCAGCATCATGAAGAAGTCGCGCCAGATGATTTCGGCCAGCAGCTTCTCGTTCAGGCCTTTGGCCTGGCGCAGCACCTCGCGCACGCTCAGGGTGCCGAAGCGCAGGTTCAGCGACTCGCGGGTGGTGCCGTGCTCGTTGGCGGGCGTGTTGCGGGTGTGGTGGTAGTTGCGCACTATGCCCTCGGCTGGCAGCCGCACCGGCGGGAAGTACTGCTCTTTGCGCTCGAAACCCATGCTTGCCAGGGTTGGGCGGGGGCCAGATTGGGCGTTGGCAAGGTGGTGCAGGTGCGGCCGCTTAAAGTCGCCCTCTGAGCCGTAGGGCAGCAGCATTTCATCTGTTAGTTTGGCCGTGTAGGCTTTCAGGTAAGCGCCGAATACCTTGGGCACGGTGCCCGATTTGGTCATAATCTCCTCCTTGGCGAAGATGACCTGGTCCTTGTAGAGGTAGAAATCCACGCCGTGCTTGTGCAGCAGCTCGCCCACGGCCGTGTCGCGTGCCGTGGCGTAGGGCTCGTAGTCCTCGTTGGTATGCACGGCAGCCACGTCGAATTCCTTCAGCAAGTATTGCAATACTGCCAGCGGCTGCCCGTAGCGGGCCAGGAAAGTGCCCCCGGCCGCCTCCGTGGCCTGGGCCAGCCGCTCCACCTCATCGTAAATGAAGGTGAGTCGGGCATCGGCCTTCTCGGGCAGGTGGTCGAGAATATCCTTGTCGTAGATGAACAGCGGCAGCACCGGCAGGCCGCTGGCCAGCGCCGCCGCCAGCCCCGCGTTGTCATGAATGCGCAGGTCGCGCCGATGCCAGAAGATGCAGATTTTCATGTTGGTGCTTGGTTGTTGGTGCGTGGTGCTTGGATTGCAGTAAACATCGTGCAGCCAAGCACCACGCACCAACAACCAAGCACCAAAACCTTACTTCAGTTTGCCCATGCCGCCATCCACGGCCATGGTTTGGCCGGTTACGAACGAGCTGTGGTCGGAAAGCAGGAAGGAGGCCGTGTAGGCCAAATCTTCGGGCTCGCCGATGCGCTGCAAGGGGTGGCGCTTGCCGCCGGCCTCCACCTTCTCGGGCGAGTTGAGCAGGGCGGCGGCCAGGGGCGTGTTGGTGAGCGAGGGCGCGATGCAGTTTACGCGCACGCCGCTGGCGGCGTACTCGGCGGCCAAAGCCCGCGTGAGGCCCTCCACGGCCGCTTTGGCGGTGGCAATGCTGGTGTGGAAACTCATGCCCATATCGGCCGCCACCGTGCTGAAGAGCACCACCGAAGCGCCGCCCTCGGCCTTTTTCAGGCGCCTGATGGTGGCTTGCAGCACCCGCACCGCCCCGAGTACGTTCAGGTCGAAATCGCCCAGAAAGTCTTCGGTCGGAATGCGCTCGAAGGGCCGGAGCTTGATGCTGCCGGGGAAGTAGGCCACGCCGTGCAGCACGTCGGGCAGCGTGTCGAACGCCGTGCCCACCGGCTGCGTGGCATCATAGGTAATGTGGGTGGTGCCCAGCGCTTCGAGTTCGGGCGAGAGGTGGCGCGAAGCCGTGAACAGGTTGACGTGGAGCGTCCTCAACAGGCGTGCGGTGGCCAGGCCAATGCCCGACGAAGCGCCGATGAGCAGAATGTTTTTGTCGGTAAAATCCATGCGGGGAAGCGGCTGGTGAGCCTTGCTAACCCGGTAATAGCCGGAAGGTTTGCCGGGGCGCGGCGCCGGCTCTGACCGATTGCCAACCGGCCAGATTGGCCTCGGAAGCGGCGTTAGCCAGCCTTTTGCGTAGATTCGCCGTATTCGCGCCCGTCCCATCCTGCTCCTATGAACATCACTAAACTCCTGGTCGCCAACCGCGGCGAAATTGCCATTCGCGTGATGCGGGCCGCCACCGAGCTCAACATTCCCACGGTGGCCGTGTACACCTACGAAGACCGGTACTCGCTGCACCGCTACAAGGCCGACGAGGCTTACCAGATTGGCCGCGACGACGAACCCCTCAAGCCTTACCTCGACATCGAGGGCATTCTGCGGGTGGCCAAAGAGAATGGGGCCAACGCCATCCATCCCGGCTACGGCTTTCTGAGCGAAAACGCCACCCTTTCGCGCCGCTGCGCCGAGGAAGGCCTCATTTTCGTCGGCCCCCGCCCCGAGGTGATGGAGGCCCTCGGCGACAAAGTGCGGGCCAAGCAGGTGGCCCTGCAATGCCAGGTGCCCCAAATTGAGAGCAGCCTGGCCGAGCTGGTCGACTTTGAAACCGCCCGCACCGAGGCCCGGCGCATCGGCTACCCCGTGATGCTGAAGGCGGCCAGCGGTGGCGGCGGGCGCGGGATGCGCGTCATCCGCGACGATGAGCAGCTGGAGAAGGGCTTCTTTGAGGCTCGGAATGAAGCGCTGAATGCCTTCGGCGACGACACGGTGTTCCTCGAAAAATTTGTGGAGCGCCCCAAACACATTGAAGTTCAGCTGGTGGGCGACCACCACGGCAACCTCGTGCACCTCTACGAGCGCGACTGCTCGGTGCAGCGCCGCTTCCAGAAAGTGGTGGAAGTGGCCCCCGCCCTGAACCTGCCCGACCACCAGCGCCACCTGCTGTATGAGTACGCCCTGCGCATTGGCCGGGCCGTGGGCTACGACAACGTGGGCACCGTGGAATTCCTGGTGAACCCCGAGCAGGACCAGATTTACTTCATCGAAGTAAACCCCCGCATTCAGGTCGAGCACACGGTAACGGAGATGATTACGGGCGTGGATTTGATTAAGACGCAGCTCTTTATCGCGGCCGGCTACCAGCTCAGCGACCCCGAAATTGGGCTTGGTTCCGACGTGGTGCCGCTGCGTTCGGGCTTTGCCGTGCAGTGCCGCGTGACCACCGAAAACCCCGCCAACGACTTCAAGCCCGACTACGGCACCATCGTGGCCTACCGGGCGGCCGGCGGTTTCGGCATCCGGCTCGACGAAGGCTCGGTGTACCAGGGCGTGGTGGTGTCGCCGTTTTTCGATTCGATGCTGGTTAAGATTTCGGCCCACGCGCCCACCCTGCACGCGGCGGCCCAAAAAATGCTGCGTGCCCTCGACGAATTCCGGGTGCGCGGCGTGCAAACCAACATCCAGTTCCTGAAAAATATCATCGGCAACGAGGAGTTTCAGACCGGCCACGCCACCGTCGATTTTATTAAGGACCACCCCGAGCTGTTCAAGTTCGACCCCCGGCAGGACCGCGCCACGCGCCTGCTCGGCTTCATCGGCGACGTGGTGGTGAACGGCAACCCCGACGTGCGGAACCTGCTCGATGCGCGGGCCAACCCGCGCCGGCCCATTTTGCCCCACTCCGGCCACGAGGCCCCCGCGCCCGGTACCAAGCAAAAACTGCACGAGCTGGGCCCCGAAGGCTTTGCCCAGTGGCTGCGCGACGAGCCGCTGATTCACTACACCGACACCACCCTGCGCGATGCCCACCAGAGCCTGCTCGCCACCCGCATGCGCACCTGGGACATGCTGAAAGTGGCCGCCGCCTACGCCCGCCAGCACCCCCAAACCTTCTCGCTCGAAGTCTGGGGCGGGGCTACGTTCGACGTGGCCCTGCGCTTCCTGCACGAAGACCCCTGGGAGCGGCTGGCCAAGCTGCGCGAAGCCATTCCGAACATCCTGCTGCAAATGCTCATTCGCGGGGCCAACGGCGTGGGCTACAAGGCCTACCCGGATAACCTGACCGAGCGGTTTGTGATGCAGGCCGCCGAAACGGGCGTGGATATCTTCCGCATTTTCGACTCGCTGAACTGGCTCAAGGGCATGGAGGCCTGCATCGGGTTCGTGCGTACCAAAACCGACCGGCTGGCCGAAGCCTGCATCTGCTACACCGGCGATATTCTGGACCCCAGCCGCACCAAATACACCCTCGATTACTACCTCAAGCTAGCCAAGCAGCTCGAAGATGCCGGCGCGCACATCCTCTGCATCAAGGACATGGCCGGCTTGCTGAAGCCCTACGCCGCCACCGAGCTGATTGCCGGCCTGCGCGATACCGTGAAGCTGCCCATCCACCTGCACACCCACGACACGTCGTCGCTGCAAGCCGCTACGTATTTGAAGGCCGTGGAGGCCGGGGTGAACGTCATCGACGTGGCGCTGGGGTCCTTGTCGGGCCTCACTTCGCAGCCCAACTTCAATTCGGTGGTGGAGATGCTGCGCCGCACGCCGCGCCACCGCGAATTCGACCAGACTTCCCTCAACGAGTTCAGCAACTACTGGGAGGCCGTGCGCGAGATGTATTACCCCTTCGAATCGGGCCTGAAAGCGGGCACCTCGGAGGTGTTTCAGCACGAGATTCCGGGCGGGCAGTACTCCAACCTGCGCCCGCAGGCCGCCTCGCTGGGCCTGCTCGATAAGTTTGAGGAAGTGAAGCAGCGCTTCGCCGATGTGAACGACATGTTCGGCGACATCGTGAAGGTTACGCCCAGCTCCAAAGTGGTGGGCGACATGGCCCTGTTCATGGTCAGCAATGGCCTCACGCCCGCCGCCGTGATGGAAAAAGGCGAAACCCTGAACTTTCCTGAATCGGTGCGCGAGCTGTTTCGCGGCGACATCGGCCAGCCCGAGGGCGGCTGGCCCGCCGCGCTGCAAAAGCTCATTCTCAAAAACGAAGCGCCCTTCACCGACCGCCCCAACGAGCACCTCGCGCCCATAGCTTTCGACCAGGAGTGGAAGGGTTTTCAGGAGAAGTTTCCCGGCGCGAAGTTCACCGATATGCTCTCCTCGTTGCTCTACCCCAAAGTGTTTGAGGAGTACTGGGCGCACCGCCTCCGGTTCGGCAACGTGAGCAAAGTGCCCACGTCGGTGTTCTTCTACGGGCTGAAACCCGGCGAGGAAACCATCATCGAAATCGCGCGGGGCAAGTCGGTTATCGTGCGCCTGGAGTCGGTGGGCACCATTAATGAGGAAGGCAACCGCACCATCTTCTTCACCCTCAACGGCCAGACCCGCAACCTGCAAGTGCGCGACCAGTCGGTGGCCGTCACCAAAATCAGCAACGCCAAGGCCGACAAGGCCAACCCGCGCCAGCTGGGTGCCCCGCTGCAAGGCATGCTCAGCAAAGTGCTGGTGAAACCCGGCCAGGCCGCGCCCAAAAATACCCCGCTCTTCGTCATCGAAGCCATGAAAATGGAAACCACCATCACCGCCCCCCAAGACCTCAAAGTGGCCAGCATCACCCTCACCGAAGGCAGCCGCGTAGCCGCCGACGACTTGGTGCTGACGTTGGAATAGGCCCCGGTTCTTACCGCAGGTACACCGCTTCCAGCCGCGCCAGCGGCGAATTGGCCCCGTTCAGCAGCAGCAGCATGTTGCCGTTGATGCGGTAGGTGAGCGTTTGGGCCAGCACCCGGTTGAACTCGGTTTCGGTGGCCATGGCCGGGCAGCTCATGCGTGTACTGGCCAGGGGGCTGAATTTTAGCTCGCCGGGCGTTTCGGCCTCGAAGCGGCCCCGAAAGCGGTTGCAGCTGCCGTTGCCCTCGGCCGTGCCATCGGAACGCAGCGTGACGAAGGGCCCGGTGGCGTTGGGCGGCACGGTGATGGCCTGGTTGCCGATTTCGCGCAGCACCCAACGCGTCTCGCGCAGCGGCGCATCGGGCCCGCGCATGGCGGCCGAGCTGCCGGGCCGCTCCGTTTGCTGAATGGGAAGATTCTGGCAGCCGGCCGCTAGCAGCAGGGCCGGCAACACATCGAAGGACAGGGGCAGGCGCATGGCGCATCGTGTTGAAATGAAACAACAGCAATAATTTAGCTCTACGGCAAAAAGGACCGTCGGGCTATGCTCGGCGGTCTTTTTTGCACTGGCCAAATACGATGCCAAACGCCGCCTGGCGGCGGCTCTGTTTTCCCGCCTTAAACCGTGAGGCCAGCCCCCACGGTGGCCGTGCCGGCGGCCACCCCGCCCAGTACCTGCCCGGCCGT
>JAYULN010000329.1:0-11451 GCA_043763525.1 Hymenobacter sp. | reverse complement strand
CGGCTGGCGCTCGGTGAGCGCGGCCAGCGCCACCTCGGCTTTAAACTCGGCCGTGTAGCGACGGCGGGTGCGTTTTGGGGTCATAATCGAGTAAGCTAAGTAGTCGAACATAAGTATTCGGCAGTCAGACCCAATGTTAAATTTTGATTGACAGCAGATTGAGGTCTGACTACTGACTACTTAATACTGGCTACCTACTTAGCCCGCTTTCACTATCCAGTTTTTGGGGAGTACTACAGTAGTGAGGGTGGTAACGAGCCACGCGCCGGCCACGTTCTGCATCCAGGTGCCCACGTTGCTCACGTTGCTCACCAGGCCCGCCACCCAGATGGCGCGGAAAATGCCGTAGGCGAAGGACGAGAGCAGCGTGGCTTTGGGGGCGGCGGGGTCGGTCATCGGGTGGGGCGCGTGACTTGCGTCGGCAGGTAGCGGGGTTGATGTGCTGCGGACTCTCAAAGGCCGCAGCACATCAACCCCGCTGCGACGAATCGCGCACCAGCAGCTTGGGCTTGAGCACAATGGGCTTGGGTGGCCCCACGCGGCCGGGGCCGCTTTTGAGCATTTTTTGCAGTAGCTGCACGGCGGTTTTGCCCATTTGCTCGCAGCGCTGGTCCACGCTGCTGAGCATGGGCTCGGTGAGGGAGGCGAATACCTCGTTGCTGAAGCCGACGATGGCCACGTCCTGGGGCACGCGCAGGTGGTGCGATTTCACCACTTGCAGGGCCCCCACGGCGGCCAGGTCGTTGGAACAGAACACGGCATCGGGGCGCTGGCGCAGCTTTAGCAGCTGGCGCAGGGCCTGTTTGCCGCCTTTTTGGGTCATCTCGCAGAACACCACCAGGTCTTCCTCCATCGGCAGGTTGTGGGCCGCGAGGGCATTGCGGTAGCCCTGGTGGCGGTTTTTGTTGATGCTCAGGTTGAGCTGGCCGGTGAGGTGGGCAATGCGGGTGCAGCCTTGCTCGATGAGGTGACTGACCGCCTGGTAGGCTCCCTGGTAGTCGTCGACGACCACCGAGCTGATGTTGTGGCCCTGAAAATCATCCACCGTGCGGTCGAAAAACACCAGGGGTACGTCCTGCTGGCGCAGCTCTTCAAAATGGCGAATGTCCTGCGTGGTGTTGGCCAGCGATATCAGAATGCCTTCGACCTGCGCGTTTATCAGCAGGTCGAGGTTTTTTTGCTCCTGGCGTGCGTCCTCGTTCGACTGGCATATCATCAGGTTGTAGCCCAGCTTGGCGGCCTCGGTGGCGATGCCATGCACCACCAGCGGAAAAAAATGCCCCGTGATGTGCGGCACCAGCACGCCCAGCGTGTTGCTGTGGCCCCGGCGCAGGGCGGCGGCCAGCTGGTTGGGTTGGTAGCGCAGCTCCTCGGCCAGCTGGCGCACGCGGGCCTTGGTGGCCGCGCTCACGTCGTCGTGGTCGCTCAGGGCCCGCGAAATGGTGGAGGGCGACAGGCCCAGCGTCTTGGCCAGGTCGGTGATGGAAGCGCGGCGATGGGCCATCTGGTGTTCGTGGCAAGGTGAAAAAAACTGCGCCCTGGCCCGTGCGGGCTGGTAGCGGCCCCTAGCCCGGCGGTCGGGTTTGAGCCGAAAGCAGGCATGTTGCTTCGCTAGGCTGTCGCTTCCGGCCGGGGCTCGGGAAAGGATGCTAGCGCAATTTACTAGGCAGTACGGAATTGGGATTGGATACGGCCGGCAATTGTTGACCGGTCCTCGCCCCGCTACTCCACCACCAGCCCGAACTTGGCCACCACGCCCGGCAGGCCCGCCAGCGTGAAGCACGCCCCCAGCAGCGGGTTGGTTTCGGGGTCGATGACGAAGCCGGTGGCGGTGGTGAAATCGGCCCCCGCCAGGCGGGTGTTCTGAAACACCGCGCCCGCCAACGCGCAATCTGCGAACACGGCCCCGGTCAGGTCGGCATCGGCAAAATTGGCTTCCTCCAGCCCGCACTGCGCGAAGCGGGTGCCCGGCATGGCGCGGCCCGCAAACGAGGCGTAGCGCAGTTGGCACTGGTCGAAATGCACCCCAAACAGCATGTCGGGGCAGGCCGTGAATTGCAGGCCCAGCAGCTTGCATTCGGCAAAGGCCACATTTTGCAGCGCCGTGCCCGCCAGCCGGGCCGAGGCCAGGTTGCTGCGCTCTGCATGACGTTCTTTTCCTCATTCCTCATTCCTCATTCCTCATTCCTCATTCCTTATTCCTCATTCCTCATTCCTCATTCCTCGCTACAGCTTCACCACCCGCTGCACCACGCTGAAATCGGCCCCGCTCAGCCGCAGCAGGTACGTGCCGGGGGCCAGCCGCCCCGAGCGCTGGCTGATTTCGGCCGGCAGGCTCCCGGCCGAGCCGTGCAGCACCAGCACCCGTTGGCCCAGCAGCGAGGTTACTTTCAGCGTCAGGGGCCGCGCATCGGCCGGGCCCGTGACGCGGAGGCTGAACGCGCCCGGCGCGGGGTTGGGGAAGGCTTGCAGCGTCAGGCGCGGCGCGGCGCGGGCAGCGGCTCTGACGCGCGGCCAACGGGCCTGGCGTTTCCCAACGCCCCGGTCGCGCCGCTGAAGTGGGGCTGTTCGGTATTGTTCACGCAACGCGCCAGAGACGCGAAACCAGTCGGCAGCGCGGCGCAGCCGCGTGCCAGCCCCCAGCGCGTAAGCCCTGAGCTAGCTTCGTTTCACAGAATGCCCGCCAGGATGTTGATGCTCAGGGCCAGAATAGTGGTGTTGAACGCAAAGGCCATCAGGCTGTGGAACAACACCAATTGGCGCATTCGTAGCGAGGTGAGGACCACATCGGAGGTTTGGGCCGTCATGCCGATTGCAAATGAGAAATAGGCAAAATCCCAGTAAGAGCTGGGTTGCGCCCCGCTAAACAGCAAGCCGGCTTGCCCGGGTACCTCCGGCGACTCCTGCTGCAGGCTGAAGTAGGTGTGCGCGTAGTGCAGCGCAAATAGCGTGTGCATCAGGCACCAGGTGCCCACTACGGCCACCACCGATACCGCAATGTGTTCGAGCCGTTCTTCCTTCAGCATTTCGCGCAGGCCCCGTAGCATCAGCACCACGGCCACGATGCTGATGGTGGTGCCCGCAAAGATGACTCCCAGCAGCACCAGCCACGTTTTGTTGGGGTGCAGCGACCGGGCAATGCGCCGCATGTCGGCAATACGGGTATGAAAGATGGTCATCCAACTCAGGAGCAGCACGCTCACCACGAAGCCGTCCCAGGCCATCAGCAGGCGCGTCGGTTGCCCAAAATCAACCGGCGACACCTGGTAGCAGAGGCCCGCAATGCCGATAGCCAGCAGCAGATGGAGCACGCGTGCCAGCAGGCCCACCCGCAACGGCCCTACCACCGCAGTCATTCTGGAAAGCGTGATGGCCATGATATGCGGAAAAATCAGGTGCCGGCCGGGCCGCGCAAGCAGCCACCAGCCAGCAGGTTAATACTAGAGCGGTTCTCAAGTTGCGGTACGGGATGTAGCGACGCGACCCTTCGCGTCTCGGCGTTGAACGACAGTTGAACGACAATCGTTAACCGGCGCGAACGGGAGACGCTCTACATCCCGTACAGCTACCTGAAATTTGCGCTAGCTTAAATATACAAAAACGAGTATATTTACCGGTGCCGGGCTTCGGCCGCCGGGGGCTGTAGTGGCTTTGGGGGTAGTAGGCGGGAAAGTCTTGGAACGGTCATGCTGAGCTTGTCGAAGCATCTCTGCCGCTCCGCAGAACGGCTCAGACGGAGCGATAGCGCTGCTTCGACAAGCTCAGCATGACGTTTTAGCGGCGCTATAACGACTTTCTCTACACGCGCTACGGCTTGGCTGATACTTCATTCCAGCTGCTTCATTATGCCTCTAAGCACGTCACGCGGTTATTCTGCGACGTGGGGTACGGGATTACGCCACATGACCAGCAGACATGGGACAAGGCGGCACCAACTTGTATGAATTTTTTGCCAAGCCAATAAATTTCGTAGCTAAAGCCTGAGCTTCTACCACGGTTCTTCTTCAATGACAACACGTTTCCACACTATCCGGCCATTACTCATTAGTGGTTTGTTGGGCTTGTCGACGGCGGCGGCCCAGCCCGTTGTAACAACCATAATCCCAGTGCTCAACCAAACCCGTGCTGCCCGAAACAGCGCTGTTACGGTTCGCTTTACGCAGCCGCTCAGTGTGGGCTCCGGGGCGGCGCTTCGGGTGTTTAGCGGCGAGCGGGGCGGGCTGCGCACGGGCAACAGCGGGGGCACCACAACCAGCGGGTAGGCCCTCACGTTTGCTCCCACTTTTGATTTCAGGCCGGGCGAAACGGTGAAAGTGAGTGTGACCCGAGCGGCCCAAAGTAGCGGTGGCGCATTGGCCTCGGCCAAGATGTTTCAGTTCACGACCGCCGCGACCGGGGGCAGCGGCATCTTCAGCGGCGGAGCCGTTGCGGTGGGCAGCAACCCGTACAACGTGACAATGGCCGACGTGGATAACGACGGCGACGTAGACATGCTGTCGCCGGATTTTGGCGTTGCCTCGGTCAGTATTCGCCTGAATAATGGCAGCGGCGTATTCGGTGGCGGCTCCAACCCCAGCGTGGGCAGCCAGCCCCGCAGCCTGACGACCGCCGACATGTCGCCCCGCTGAGGCTAGCAAACGGCGCATTTGCGTAAGTCCTATTACTGAGAAACTGTCATCCTGCCCCCGAAACTGCTACAGCTGCCCGGCGAGCAGGTCCTCAAACGTCTGGCGCTGGCGGATGAGGCGCAGCTCGCCGGCTTCGGTTAGCAGTACTTCGGCGGGGCGGGTGCGCGAGTTGAAACTGCTGCTCATCTCGAAGCCGTAGGCCCCGGCGTTGTGGAAGGCCAGCAGGTCGTTTTCGCGAATTTCGGGCAGCAGCCGGTCCCAGGCAAAGGTGTCGGTTTCGCAGATGTTGCCCACCACCGTGTACAGCCGCCCGGTGCCCGTGGAGTTGCTGAGGTTGCTGATGTGGTGGTAGCTGTCGTAGAACATGGGCCGGATGAGGTGGTTGAAGCCCGAATTCACGCCCGCGAACACCGTGGCCGTGGTTTGCTTCACCACCGCCACGCTGGCCAGCAGGTAGCCGGCCTCGCTGACGAGGTACTTGCCCGGCTCGAACCAGCACTCCAGCGGCCGGCCGTATTCCTGCTCAAACGTGCGGAAAGCTTCGGCTACCTGCTGGCCCAGGGCGGCCACGTCGGTTTCGGGGTCGCCGGGCTTGTAGGGCACTTTGAAGCCCGAGCCCAGGTCCAGAAAATCCAGTTCGGGGAAGCGGCCGGCCGCGTCGAACAAAATTTCCAACGCCCGCAGAAACACGCCGATGTCCTTGATTTCGGAGCCCGTGTGCATGTGCAGGCCGCGCACGTGCAGCCCGGTGCCTTTCACCACGCGTTCGAGGTGGCGCAGCTGGTGGATGCTGATGCCAAACTTGGAGTCGATGTGACCGGTCTGAATCTTATAGTTGCCGCCCGCCTCAATGTGCGGGTTCAGGCGCACGCACACCGGGTACGAGCCGCCAAACGTGGCCCCGAACCGCTCCAGCAGCGAGATGTTGTCGATGTTCAGGTTCACGCCCAATTCCTTGGCTTCCACCAGCTCCTCAAACGTCACGCCATTGGGCGTGAACAGGATGTTTTCCGGTGCGAAACCCGTATGCAGTCCCAGCTTCACTTCGTTGATGCTCACGCAGTCCAGCCCCGCCCCCAGGTTGTGAATGTGCCGCAGAATGGCCACGTTGCTCAGCGCCTTGCACGCGTAGAAAAACCGGGTTTTATGGCCCGTAAAAGCCGTTTTCAGCTTGTCGTACTGGCCGGTGATGGAGGCCGCGCTATATACGTAAAGAGGGGTGCCGAACTGGTCGGCGGCAGCGCGAAGCGCGTCGTTGATACTGGGCATAATCACAAAAGTAGGGCCGAAGGCAACGCCCTGGTCGAATTCCAGGCTGTTAATACATTTAACCTGGTCCCGTAGTTTCCAGCCTCACTCATGCCCAACCCCCAACCCCTCGAATTCTGGCTGCGCGGCCCCCTGCCGGGCGTGCCGCCGCTGCTCCAGCCCGTGGCCCACGTCCTGCTGCAAGCCCGTGAAGAACTAACCGTCGTGATGCAGAATTTTCCGCCCGCGCTGCTCAACGAGCGGCCCGGCGGCGTGGCCTCCGTGGGCTTCCACTTGCAGCACCTGGCCGGCGTGCTCGACCGCACCTTCACCTATGCCCGCGCCGAGGCCCTGTCGGTGGGCCAACAGGCTGCTTTGGCGGCTGAGAATCGGTCGTTGCCGCTTGCTGCTGCCGCGGTGCTGGCGCTGGTTCAGCGTTTTGATAACCAGGTGGAAGTAGCCCTGGCGCAGCTACGAGTTACCAATGAAAGGAGCCTGACCGAGCCGCGCGGCGTGGGCCGCGCCCAAGTCCCATCCACGGTAATTGGTCTGCTGGTGCATGCGGCCGAGCACACCACCCGCCACCTGGGCCAGCTGCTGGTCACGGCCCGGTGGGTGAAATCAATGAGCAAAGAGCAATGAGTGATGAGTGATGAGCAAAAGGAACGTCATGCTGAGCCTGTCGAAGCATCTTTACCGCACAACTAATCAATGCTATTGCAACGAAGCGGCAGAGATGCTTCGGCTACGCTCAGCATGACGTTCCTTTTGCTCACCGCTTCACCGCTTCACCGCTTCACCGCCTCACTGCCTCACTGCCTCACCGCTTCACTGCCTCACTGCCTCACTGCCTCATCGTGGCTTGGCGCGTTCGTACTGCGCCGGCCAGGCAATATCAGCTCCCAGCTCGTGCGCGGCCAGCAGCGGGAAATACGGTTCGCGCAGAAACTCGCGGGCCAGCAGCACCACGTCGGCCTGGCCGGTGGCCACGATGTTTTCGGCCTCGGCCGCAGTCGTAATCAGGCCCACGGCCCCGGTAAGCAGGCCGGTTTCCCGCCGGATGCGCTCGGCAAATTGCACCTGGTAGCCGGGGCCGACGGGAATGGGGGCGTGGGGTACGTTGCCGCCCGTCGAGCAGTCAATCATGTCCACGCCGCGCACCTTGAGCATGGCGGCCAGCTGCGTCGATTCGTCGGCGTTCCAGCCGCCCTCGGTCCAGTCCGTTACGGAAAGGCGCACGAGCAGCGGCAGCTCCTCGGGCCACACTTCGCGGGTGGCGGCCACCACCTCCAGCAGCAGGCGGATGCGGTTTTCAAACGGGCCACCGTAGGCATCGGTGCGCTGGTTGCTCAGCGGCGACAGAAACTCGTGCAGCAGGTAGCCGTGGGCCGCGTGCAGCTCAATCACCTTAAAGCCCGCCGCCAGCGCCCGCCCGGCGGCGGCCCGAAAATCAGCAATGACTTTCGCCAGGCCCGCCGCATCCAGCGCCTCGGGTTGGGGGAAATTGTCGGCAAATGCCAGGGCGCTGGGGCCTACTACCGCCCAGCCGCCTTCGGCCTCAGCCACTCGCCCGCTGCCCTTCCAGGGGCTGAAGGTGCTGGCTTTGCGGCCCGCGTGGGCCAGCTGAATGCCCGGCACGCAGCCCTGGCCCTCCAGGAAAGCGGTGATGCGCTGGAGCATGGGCAGGTGCTCGTCTTTCCAGATGCCAAGGTCGTCGGGGCTGATGCGGCCCTCGGGCGACACGGCCGCCGCTTCGCTGATAATGAGGCTGGCCCCGCCCACGGCCCGGCTGCCCAAATGCACCAGGTGCCAGTCGTTGGCAAAGCCGTCGACGCTGCTGTACTGGCACATGGGCGACACGATAATCCGGTTTTTCAGGGTGATGCCGCGCAGGGCAAGGGGTTCAAACAAGCGGGCCATAGATTGAGTGACGGGGGAAGGATGAGGCCGGGTAAACTGAGATTTGGGGGCTGGGGTTATGACTAGGGCCAGGCGTAGGCAGATTCATTACGTCTGTCATGCTAACGAAGGAAGCATCCTATCATGCCGCAACGAGTCGTCCAGCGGTGGCAGGATGCTTCCTTCGTCAGCATGACAAACGGGAGGGGGCTTGCCATTCTCGCATCCTTGCCTACCTTGCAATCGCAAACCCCGCTACCTCATGTTCCAGACGCGCTATTTTTTCGGCTATTACTACTTCTACGCCACCGCGTAGAACGAGCCGCCGTTTGTAGCTAATCCCACAAACTTCTCCAGCGCCGCTCGTTCTTCGGGAGGCGCTTTTTTAATGCCCAGTTTTCGCATCATGTCCACGCAACCGGCTTTCTTTTATTACGGCTACTACTTCTTCTACCCGAAGAAGCCGGCCCCTTGTTGCCAGTGTTAACCACCACACTGCCTGCCAACAACCCAGGGCCACCGCACAACGGAGGCCCTTTTTTATTGCCCTATTATAGGCGATGAGCGAAAAGATTCTCAAGCACCAAGCACCAAGCACCAAGCACCAAGCACCCATGACCAGCCACGTTTCCATTCAGGGTTTTCAGGGAAGTTTTCACGAAGTGGCTGCCCGCCAGTACTTCGGCCCGCAGCCGGAGCTGCTGCCCTGCGCCACGTTTGCGGCCGTGGTGGCGCACGTCGTCGGCGGCACGGCCGGGGCGGGGCTGATGGCCATGGAAAACTCGCTGGCCGGCAGCATTCTGCCCAACTACCTGCTGCTGGAGCGCCACGCCGTGCGCGTGACGGGCGAGGTGTACCTGCCCATTCATCAGCACCTGTTGGCGCTGCCGGGCACCACGCTGGCCGATATCCAGGCTGTGCATTCGCACCCCATGGCCCTGCGCCAGTGCGGCGACTTCCTCGATGCCCACCCGCACTGGAAGCTGGTGGAAACCGACGACACCGGCCACAGCGCCCAGCTGCTGGCCGAAACCCGCTCGTCCGGTGTGGCCGTGGTGGCCGGGGCGCAGGCCGCCGCGCAGTTCGGCCTCGAAATCCTGGCCCCCGCCATCCACGACGACCCGCACAACTACACCCGCTTCCTGGTGCTGGAACGCGCCGAAACCGCCCAGCCCGACCCGCGGGCCGATAAAGCCTCGCTCTACTTCTGTGCGCCGCACGCGCCGGGCAGCCTCGCCGCCGTACTCGCCCGCGTAGCCGCGCATGGGCTCAATTTGAGCAAGCTACAGTCGTGCCCCCGCCCCGGCCGTGCTCGTACTCCGGCAGGGGCCTGGCACTACGGCTTCCATGCCGATGTTGAGTTTGCGGAGATGGGGCAGCTGGAGGCGCTGCTGCTGGATTTGCAGCCCGTAACTGAGGAGCTGCGGGTGCTGGGGGCGTATCGGCGGGGCAGCATGGCCGAGGCCATGGGCGAAACTCCCCTCCTTACCAAGGAGGGGATGCCAGCGCAAAGCGCTGGCTGGGGTGGTTAGGGCGTTGAATGTTCCAGTTTGCGCCGAATATGCTCGTCGTTCAGAAACTACTCAACGCCCACAACCACCCCCGTTCAGCCTAGCGGCTGAACATCCCCTCCTTGGTAAGGAGGGGAGTTCGACCACCACATTTCAAATAACAGCCATGAAAATTGCCAGCCGCCTGGCCCACACCGGCGAATACTACTTCTCGCGCAAGCTGCGCGAGCTGGCCGCCCTCAACGCCGCCGGGGCCAATATTATCAGCCTGGGCATTGGTAGTCCCGATTTGCCGCCGCACCCCAGTGTGGTGGCGGCTCTCACGGCCACGGCCGCGCTGCCCACCGCCCACGGCTACCAGGGCTACCAGGGCACGCCCGCGCTGCGCGGGGCCATGGCCGGGTTCTACCAGCGCCACTACGGCGTGGCGCTGGACCCGGCCACCGAAATTCTGCCGCTGCTGGGGTCGAAAGAAGGGCTGATGCACATCGGCATGACCTTTCTGGAAGCCGGCGATGCCGTGCTCATTCCCAATCCCGGCTACCCCACTTACCGCGCCGTGGCCGAAATCTGCGGGGCTGAGGTGCGCGAGTACGACCTGACCGCGGCCAACGGCTGGCTGCCCGATTTGGAGGCGCTGGCCGCCACCGACCTCGCGCCGGTGAAGCTCATGCTGGTGAACTACCCGCACATGCCCACCGGCACGGCCGCCGATTTACCCTTCCTCACGTGCCTCGTCGAATTTGCTAAGGCCCACGATATTCTGCTGGTACACGACAATCCGTACGGTTTCATCCTGAACGAAACGCCGCCCATCAGCCTGCTGGCCGTGCCCGGTGCCCGCGAAGTGGCCATCGAGCTGAATTCGCTGAGCAAGTCGCACAACATGGCCGGCTGGCGCGTGGGCCTGCTGGCCGGCCGCGCCGATGTTATTGCCAATGTCCTCCGCTTCAAGAGCAACATGGATTCGGGCATGCTGCTGCCGGTGCAGCAGGCCGCCGTGGCCGCCCTGGCGCTGGGCCATGACTGGTTTGCTGAGCTGAACACCACTTACCGCGCCCGCCGCGAGCTGGTGCTGGCCCTGCTGCAAGCGTTGGGCTGCCCGCCCGCCCCCGGCCAAACGGGCCTGTTCATCTGGGCGGCCGTGCCCCCCGCCTTCGCCGACGGCTACGCCCTGAGCGATGCCGTGCTGGCCGAAGCGCGGGTGTTCCTCACGCCGGGCGGCATTTTTGGCAGCAATGGCAGCGGGTACATCCGGGTCAGCCTGTGCCAGCCGGAAGCGCTGCTGCACGAGGCGCTGGCGCGAGTTCAGGAAGTTAAAAAAGAACGTCATGCAGAGCGTAGCGAAGCATCTTTACCGCAGTAGTAATCAATGCTAATGCAACGAAGCGGGCAAGATGCTTCGCTACGCTCTGCATGACGTTCCAATAACCCACAACCAACGACATGACCGTTAGCATCATTGGCCTGGGCCTCATTGGCGGCTCGTTGGCGCTCAGTCTGCGGCAGCACGGCCTGGCGCGGCACCTCATTGGGGTAGAAAACAACCCCAACCACGCTCGCCGCGCCCTGGAGCTGGGGTTGGTCGACGAAATTGAAACGGACCGGGCTGCCGCCGTGCGCCGCGCCGACCTTATCATCGTGGCCGTGCCCGTCGATGCCATGGTGGCCGTGCTGCCGCCGGTGCTCGATGCCGTGGGCCCGCATCAGGTCG
Source organism: Hymenobacter sp. (assembly GCA_043763525.1). Lineage (GTDB taxonomy): Bacteria > Bacteroidota > Bacteroidia > Cytophagales > Hymenobacteraceae > Hymenobacter. The sequence goes on along the minus strand of JAYULN010000329.1, from coordinate 451 downwards.
TCATCGACGTGGGCTCGACCAAGCAGGCGCTGCTGGCGGCTGTGGCCGGGCACCCGCGCCGGGGCCGCTTCGTGGCCACGCACCCCATGGCGGGCACCGAGCACTCGGGGCCGGAAGCGGCCGTTTCGGGCCTGTTTGAGGGCAAAACCGTGGTGCTTTGCGACATTGAGCACAGCGCCCCGGACGCGGTGGCCGTGGTGGAAAAGCTGTTTCACCAACTGCCCATGCGGCTGCTCTACCTCGACGGGGCGGCCCACGACCTGCACACGGCCTACGTGTCGCACATCTCACACATCACCTCGTTTGCCCTGGCCCTCACGGTGCTGGAAAAGGAGAAGGAAGAGCAGCAGATTTTCGACCTGGCCAGCGGCGGCTTCGAGTCGACGGTGCGGCTGGCCAAAAGCGCGCCGGCCACCTGGGTGCCCATTTTCCGCCAAAACCGACTCAACGT
>JAYULN010000328.1:0-4566 GCA_043763525.1 Hymenobacter sp. | reverse complement strand
GTATCGGCCACGCCGGCAAGGTAGCGCAGGGTGCCCAGCTCGCGGCGGTACACCAGTTGGTTTTGCTCCACGGCCACCTCCTGGGTGCGCACCGAAAGATAGAAGCTCAGGTACTGGGTTTGCTTGAAAATGCCGGCGTTCACCAGCTGGCGCAGCTGGTCGTCCTGCTGGCGCAGCTGGCCCAGCAGCGAGCGGCCGAAACGGAGCTGGCTTTCGGCGGCGTAGGCCGTCAGGACCTGGTCGGTGATGCTGCGGCGCAAATCCAGGGCCGAGAGGCGGCCGGTATTGCGCAGCACCTGCCCTTGGTTGCTGATAATCTGGTAGTCGTTTTGAAGCTGGAAGCGGTTGAGAATGGGCTTGGTGGCCTGGGCGATGGCGGCGTAGTTGCCGCCGTTGGTCACGGCATTGTCGTAACCAATAACCTGCACGGGGTCGCCATTAACTATCTTGGTGATGCTCGGATAGTACAGCGCCGACCCGATGCCACCCACCTGCACGCCGTTCTGGCGGGCCCGCACCAGGCTATCGAGGCGGTTTTGGCCGATTTGGTTGGCCGTTTCGCGCAGCAGCGGGCTGCTCTGGCGGGCCACTAGCAGGAAGTCGTCGAGCCGGCGCGGGCTGGCGGGCGCGGCGGCCACCGCCGGCTGCGGCGTGAGGATGGGCCGTTCCGGCGTTTGGGCGCGGGCACGGCCCAGGGGCAGCCCCAGCAGCAGGCCGGCCAGGGCCACGTAGCGTATCAGGCAAGTAAAGCGAACGAACAACGGACAAAAACGGATGGTTGACCCCACAAAGCTGCGGGTCAATTCTGAAGAAAATCGAGAGCGCCGGTTTTTCAACAGGCCCCAGGTCCTCCCCATACGCACATCGTCACAGAAAGTCTTCAAACTTTAGCCCGTCCTTCGCGGCTGGCCGCCGCGCACATCTTGCCGGCCCGGTCCCGCCCACGCCATGAAACTCCTGCTCGTTGAAGATGAACCGGTTCTGCGCACGGCCCTGCTCGGCTCGCTGCGCCAGGCCGGCTACGTGGTAGAAGAAGCCGCCGACTTTGCCCAGGCCCACGAGAAAATCATGCTCTACCAGTACGACTGCGTGCTGCTCGATCTCACCCTGCCCGACGGCTCCGGCCTCGACCTGCTCCGCGCCCTCAAGGCCGAAGGCTCGCTGGCCGGCGTGCTCATCATCACGGCCCGCGATGCCCTCGACGACAAAATCGCCGGCCTCGACCTCGGGGCCGACGACTACCTCATCAAGCCCTTCCACCTGTCCGAGCTCAATGCCAGGGTGCGGGCCATCATCCGACGCCGGCAGTTTCGGGGGCAGCAGCAAATCGTGTTCCGCGACCTGCTGGTGCTGCCCGAACTGGCCGAAGTATCGGTGCATGGCGAGCAGCTCGCCCTCACCAAAAAAGAGTACGACCTGCTGCTCTACCTCCTCGCCAACCCCGGCCGCATTCTCACCAAAGAAGCCATTGCCGAACACCTCTGCGGCGATGCCGTGGACGCGGCCGATTCGTTTGACTTTATCTACACCCACCTCAAAAACCTACGGAAGAAATTGCAGGAAAAGGGGGCGGATAATTACATCCGGACGATGTACGGGGTGGGGTATAAATTGAGCCAGGAGTAAAGCAGAACGACAAACTCCCCTCCTTACCAAGGAGGGGACGCTTGCGCGAAGCGCAAGCTGGGGTGGTTGTGGGCGTTGAACGGGCTGTCGGGGTTGCCAACGGCTCTCATTTGCTTCGTTCAACGCCCCCAACCACCCCCGTCCGAGCCTGTGGCTCGAACATCCCCTCCTTGGTAAGGAGGGGAGCTATCCGCCCACCCGCTCCGATGAAACTCCTCGCCGCCACTACCCGCTACTACCTGGTCCTCACCACCCTGCTCTTCGCCATTGGCAGTGTGGGCCTGTACTATGGCGTAGACCACGCCCTGCGTGCCGAGGTAGACGAGCAGCTGCGGGCTCGACAGCAGGAGTTGATTGAAAAAGCTCAGGCCAACCAACTCCCCACTAGTAATCTGCTTCAAACGCTGCTCGTTATCAGCCGCCAGCCGCAGCCCGTGGGCCTGCGCGACACCCTGATTTTCGATGCCCAGGAGCACGAGCAAGTGCCCAACCGGCAGCTCACCTTCGCGCTGCAACTACCTGCCGAGGGCCCCGTGTGGGTCACGCTCCGCAAGTCGCTGGTCGAGGCCGACGACCTGCTTTCGGTGGTGCTCACGGTGATGCTGAGCGTGCTGGCGCTGCTGCTGGGCGGCGTGGTGCTACTGAACTGCTGGCTGGCGGGGCGGGTGTGGGCCCCGTTTCGGCACACGCTCGCGGCGCTGCGTGGCTACGACTTGCAGCAGCATCAGCCCCTGCTTCTGCCCACACCGGCCATTACCGAATTTGCCGAGTTGAATCACGCCCTCGAACACCTCAGCCAGCGCCTGGTGGCCGACTACGAGAGTCTGCGCGAGTTCACGGCTAATGCCGCCCACGAAACCCAAACGCCCCTGGCCATCATGCAGGCCCAGCTGGAGCAGCTGCTGCAAGTGCCCGCCCTGGCCGAAGACCCCGCCGCCGCTCCGCTCCTTACCGACCTCTACGCGGCCACTTTGCGCCTCTCGCGCCTGCACCAGGCCCTGAGCTTGCTCAGCCGCATCGAAAACCGGCAGTTTGCCGCCGCCGTGCCCATTCGCCTCGACGAGCTGCTGCGCGAGAAAGTGGCGCAGTTTGAGCCCCTGTTCGAGGCCCGCGAGCTGCGCTACGGCCTCGCTATCTCCCAAACTCCGGTTGTGGTGAATATGCACCCCGGCCTGGCCGATTCGCTGCTGCAAAACCTGCTGCAAAACGCCAGCAAGCACAACATGCGCGGCGGCGAGCTGGCCATCAGTCTCACCGCGCACGAGCTGAAAATCAGCAACACCGGCCCGGCTGCCAGCGGCGACCCGGTGCGGTTTTTCGAGCGGTTCCGCAAACTCAACCCCGCCTCCGATTCGCCGGGGCTGGGCCTGAGCATCGTGCAACAAATTGCCGCTTATTACGGCTTCGCGGTGGCTTATGAGCTCACCGAAGCGGGCACGCGGCACACGTTGCGCGTTGGATTTGAACCTTCGGCCACGCCAATGCCAAAGAAGTCTGTTGCCACGGCAGTAACCACAGATTAGCAACAGATTGGGCGGCTAGATTTGACTTGAAGTTCATCGTTAAACCCCTTCATCAATCAAATGAAAACCGCCTTCTTGACCCTCGCAAGCGCCGTGCTGCTGACCAGCGCCGCCCACGCCCAAAAAGTGCCCGCCGCCCAGGTGCCCGCCGCCGCCGTGGCCACCTTCAACAAGAGCTTTCCCACGGTGAAAGCCGTGAAATGGGCGAAGGAAAACGGCGACTATGAAGCCGGTTTCGACCTGGGCAAAGCCGAAATGTCGGTCGTGTTCACCGCCGCTGGCGTGCTCAAGGAAACCGAAACGGAAATGGCCGTGGGCCAGCTCCCCGCGCCGGTAAAGTTAGCCCTGGCGGCCAATTACAAGGCCTATAAAATTACCGAGGCCGCCAAAATTCTGACGGCCGCCACCGGCATCACCACCTACGAGGCCGAAGTTAGTCGGGGTGGCAAGCACCACGACGTGCTGTTCAACGCCGACGGTACGGAGGTGAAAAAATAGCATCGCGCCGGCAGCCTGGCGCTGTATTTGACGTGTAAGCAGCGGCACTGTGGGCAATCCATGGTGCCGCTTTTTCTTATGTCTTTCTTTATCATGCGATTGCGCCTCTATTGGGCGGCCGGAGCCCTGAGCCTGCTGCTCGCCGCTGCCCACTCCGCCCTGGCCCAGCAAGCTTCCAGCAACGACGGTTTCCTGCGCCGCAACGGCCAGATGCAGGTAATTCGCAATGGTCAGACCCGCCCCATGGCCCGCGATGCGCGCCTGCCCACCGGAGCCATCATCACCAAAGACGGCTTCTTGATAGCCCCCGACGGCCAGCGCACCGAGCTGCGCGAAGGCCAGGGCTGCGACCTGCGCGGCCGCCTCGTGGCCGTGCGTGCCACCGCCACCGGGGCCCTGGCCTTGGCAGCGCCCGCCGGCCCGGCCCGCACCGCTACCCATGAGCAGGTGCCGGCCCGCGCCGAGCTGGCCGAGCTGTTCGGCTCGGAGGACGATGACGGCCGGCGGTTTTTCAAAGTCAAAAAGGCCAAAAAGCACCACGGCAAGGGCCACGGCCGCTGGAAATTCGACGACTAGAGCAGTTTTCGGTCCGGTCCGACGGCGGAGCCGTCCGACCGGTTGTCGTTGAACGGTTGTCGCAAGAACGGAATCGTTGAAAGGCCTCGTGCCGGCGGCGCACACTACAACCGGTCGGACGGCGGAGCCGTCGAACCGGGCCGGGGCGTACACTGATTATCTGCTGTTACGCGGTAGGTTGTAGCGCGAACTCTGTAGTTCGCGTCCTCGCGCCAGTAAAGCCGCCCGAACGGCACGGGAATACGAACTACACAGTTCGCGCTACACCCCCAGCGTCGCTTGAACCAAGGTACTGCGTAATAGCAGTGATTATGATACCGATGCCTCGGCCCATCTGCCGCCG
>JAYULN010000327.1:0-1837 GCA_043763525.1 Hymenobacter sp. | reverse complement strand
CGCCCGCATGGATGGGGCCTGGCTCGGCTCGCTCGATATTTCCATTAAAAAAGCCAAAACGGCCCGCTTCTTCGACATGCCCACCGGCGCTATCGGTGGCCTGTCGCAGCCCGGCGGCCCGCTGTTTGGCATTGAGCATTCCAACGGCGGCCTCATCAGCTTCCCCGGCGGCCTGCCGATTACGGACGCCAGCGGCCAGGTAATCGGGGCCATCGGCGTATCGGGCGATACCGTGGAGAAAGACCACGAAGTAGCCGAAGCCGGCCTGCAAGCCGTGGCGGGCAAGTAAGCCGCCCGGCTGGTGCCAGATTTCGAAACACGCCGGGTTGCGCTTGCCGAAGCCCGGCGTCTTTTCTTTCCATTTCACCTTAATTCCACCACAACATGGCTAGCAACAGAGGCATCGTTTACCTGGGTCCCGGCAAAGTCGAGGTGCAAAGCATCGATTTCCCCGAGCTGAAGAACCCCAGGGGCAAGAAAATCACCCACGGGGTTATCCTGAAAGTGGTTTCCACCAACATCTGCGGTTCCGACCAGCACATGGTGCGTGGCCGCACCACGGCCCCGGCCGGGCTGGTGCTGGGCCACGAAATCACGGGCGAAGTGGTGGAAGCCGGCGAGGACGTGGAATTCCTGAAAAAAGGGGATTTGGTGTCCGTACCGTTTAACGTGGCCTGTGGGCGCTGCCGCACCTGCAAGGAAATGAAAACCGGCATCTGCCTGACCGTGAACGAAGGCCGCGCCGGCGGGGCTTACGGCTACGTGGATATGGGCGGCTGGGTGGGCGGCCAGGCCGAATACGTGCTGGTGCCCTACGCCGATTTCAACCTGCTGAAATTTCCGAACAAGGACCAGGCGATGGAGAAAATCCGCGACCTGACCATGCTGAGCGACATTTTCCCGACCGGTTTCCACGGCGCGGTGAAGGCCGGCGTGGGGCCGGGCACTACGGTGTACGTGGCCGGGGCCGGCCCGGTGGGCCTGGCCGCCGCCGCCTCGGCGCAGCTGTTGGGGGCGGCCGTGGTGATTGTGGGCGATATGAACAAGGCCCGCCTGGCCCACGCCCGCTCCTTCGGCTGCGAAACGATTGATTTGAACGAGGATGCCAACCTGGCCGACCAGATTGCCCAGATTCTGGGCGTGCCCGAGATTGACTGCGCCATCGACTGCGTGGGCTTTGAGGCCAGCGGCCACGGTGCCCAGGCCAAAACCGAAGTGCCCGCCGCCGTGCTCAACTCGCTCATGGAGATAACCCGGGCGGGCGGCTCCATCGGCATCCCCGGCCTGTACGTAACCGATGACCCTGGCGCTCATGACAAGGCCGCCAAAACCGGCAACCTGTCCATCCGCTTCGGCCTGGGCTGGGCCAAGAGCCACTCCTTTCACACCGGCCAGACCCCGGTGATGAGCTACAACCGCCAGCTCATGCAGGCCATTCTCTACGACAAAGTGCAGATTGCCAAAGCCGTGAACGTGGAGGTTATCAGCCTCGACGAAGCCCCCACCGGCTATGCCGAGTTTGACAGCGGCGTGGCGAAAAAATTCGTCATCAACCCGCACAACCTGATTCCGGCCGTGAAGAAGGCCACCGCCAGGAAAGAAACCGCCGCCGCTTAGGCATCGGCCGAAACTGACGCAACAGCCGGGCTGCCAGGGAGGCGGCCCGGCTGTTTGGCGTTGGGACCTATTTTACTACAGGCCCTGACAATACGCTTTGGCCGTAACTTGCTACCTCACTCATTTCCGGTTTGCCATGAACCCGCTTTTTGCCGACGAACCCCTGGTGTTGGATGACCCCTACATGAGCCGCATGAGCGAAGAGGAGTTTTTCGACTTC
>JAYULN010000326.1:0-4568 GCA_043763525.1 Hymenobacter sp. | reverse complement strand
TGGCCCAGTACAGCACGTCACCGCTGCCCAGGCATTCGCGCAAGCGCAGGGAGCGGAATCGAAGGCGCACGTATAGCCACAGCGCGGCCAGCAGCAGTCCGAGGCCGGTCCAGCTAAGCAGCAGCTCAGCCCCTACCTGGACGGCCGGCAGCCGCCCGAGGCGCACCCCGAGCAAGGCCACGGCCAAAGCGGGAAAAGCAGGCCAGCTAATGCTGCGGGCCTGCCAGTCCTGGTAACACATCAACCCTAAAAGGCCGCTGGCCAGGAGCGTGAAGGTCAGTGGGAGCAACTCTTCCATCAACGGTAGCCGCGCTAGTCTTTGGTGACCTCCACCAGATTCTGGTTTTGGTCGATTTCCCACACGTTGAAGGTGCCGTCGCCATCAAAGTCCACGACCGAGGTTGCCCGCGCGGAAAAAGTGGTTGGACCCGCCGCCGTGATAACGATTTGATAATTGGCCTTGCCATTTTCAGTAGTTAGCTTTTCCTGCTCAAAACCAATGTCATCAAGGGTATTGGAATACCGGGAATGTTCGTAGAAGTACGTTTTTTCCAGCGCCTGCAAGTGGGTAAGCATTTGCTTAGCTTCTACACTCCGGGTTCGGCTAATCAGGGGCATGAGGGCGGGCAGAGCCATGAGCACCAGGATGCCGATGATTACCAGGACGATGAGCAGCTCGGTTAGGGTGAAGGCTGGCAGTCGGGATAAGCGCGGCACCTTAGCGCGAATAGCGGTAGAAAAGAAAACCATCGGAAAGAGAAATGATAGGCAAATGGGCCATCGGGTCTAAAAGTACAGAAAAAAATAGTATTTTTCCGCAATATTTGCCTGCTCCCGCTCTATGAGCAAATATTTCTGACGCTCTTTCCTGATGGTTCCTCTCTACCGGTTGACACTGATTTTAACATTGCTCAGTGTAGGATGCATCTTTCCCACGCTGGCGCAAACAGTACGAAAGCTTGAACGGGCCGCCACGAATCGTACGCACCCGACCTTGGTAAATGGCGATACGATTCAGCGTTTTTCGACGACCCGGCATCGCCCGTCTCCCAAGCCGGACCGCATGTACTATTGGCAGAGCCAGGACCACATCTTGCGCACGATGGGAGCCTACAACGGCTATTTGCTCGACGGCCCTTACCAATTGACGGACCGCACGGACCGACTGCTGGGCAGCGGAGTGTTTAAGCAGGGCCTGAAAACCGGGCTCTGGCGTAAGTGGCGCGCCGATGGCAGCCTGGCGAGTTCCAGCCGCTGGCACAATGGGCAGCAGCAGGGCCTCACCATTAGCTATGATGCCAACGGTCAGCCCCTGCGGCTCACCAAGAAGGCGGCCCCGGCTTCGGTTCCAACACCTTCCTCTTCAGGCCTTCCGCCATCGTCCCATTGGTGGCAGTTTGGTCGCCGAAAAGCGTCTCCTGCTACGGTACCAACTGCTGCACCTGCTGCCCCCCCGGTAGGCGCGGGTCGCGCTCCCGTTGGCAAAAAAAAGGAGCGTGAAAAACGCAAGAAAAAAGGGGTAGGACCCGCTGCACCGCCGGAAGCAGTGCCGAAGCCGGGCTCATGAACTGGCTCATTAACCGACTCATTAACCGACCCGCGCGCCTACCGGCCGGGGCGCTGATGCTGGTCATCGCGGTGAGTGTTATCGTGGCGGCCATTCTGCTGTCGCTGCTCTTCCTCACCAGCAATCGCCGCTTGCTGGCTCAACGCGACTCCATGCAGCAAGTGCTGCGGCGCAACCTGTTCTCGGGCCTGGCTTATGCCCAGGCGCACGACTACATGCCTTATTTGCGGCGACAGCCGCTGGACTTGTTCGGGGAAGGCACCGATTCAGTCAGCATTGAGAAAAAGCCTTGGGGCGCGTTCGACGTGGTGCTGGTAACGGCGACGAAACGGCACTTGGCGGATACGCTCGTGGCCCTGGTGGGTAGTCAGTTCGCCCCGGCAAATCAAGGAGCCCTGTACCTGGCGAACGAGAACGTGCCGCTGTCGGTGAACGAGGATGCCCAGGTTCGGGGCGAAGCGTACGTGCCAAAAGCGGAGCCCGCCCGCCCCGCCAACCTACCCGTAACCGGGGCGCGGCGCAGTGGTCCCGCCGTTACCGGCACCCTGCGCTCCAGCCACCTGCGCCTGCCCGTTAATTGCGATTCGGCCCTGTTGCGACTGCGCGACTACGCCGCGCTGCAGCTGCAGTCCTGGCTAGCGGCGGGCAGTCGGACTTCGGCCGTTTTCCGGTCGCAGCACGTCTCCTTTGCCGGGCCGGCCACGGTCCTTTATCAGCCGGAATCCGTTACGTTGCGGGGGCTGTCACTGACGGGGCAAATAGTAGTCGTTAGCTCGCGGCGTTTGGTCGTCGAAGCCTCCAATCAGTTGGATAATGTGTTGCTGCTCGCCCCAGTAGTTGTAGTGAAGGCCGGTTTCCGGGGGCGGGTCCAGATTATTGCCCGCGATACGGTGAATATTGAGCGGGAATGCGAATTGGCCTATCCGAGCATGGTCAGCGCGTATTCGACTTCAACTGCGGGGGCCTTGGTATTGCTGGGCGAAAACACACGCGTCAGCGGTCTTGTGGTGGCAGCTCAGCCGAATGCGGCGACGCAACCCTGCATCATCCGGATGGCCGCAGGGGCGGCCATCGAGGGGCAGGTCTTTTCGGCGGGCACCGTCGAGAACTGCGGGTTGGTCCGTGGCACCCTCATGTGTCGGCGCCTCGTGTACCGTACCCCGGCCACTTTTTACGACAATTACCTCGTGAATGCTTTGCTGGACCGGCCGGGGTTGCCGGCGGCCTTTCTCACCTCACCCCTGCTCAACGCGGGGGCCCCAACCGGCATCGTGGCATGGCTCCGCTAATCGTTCGCCGGCTGCCGGCCTCCTCGCTGGTCGAGGTCACCATCGCCTCGGTCATTCTGGTGGTGGTGTTCAGCCTGGCCCTGGCCAGCCTGGCGCGGCTGGCCTTGAGTGGCCCCTCGCAGTTGCAGCTCCGCAGCCAGCAGGTCGTGGGCCGGGTAGCTGCCGAAACCATCCGGCGGCGAACCTGGCAATCGAGCGGCTGGCGCGAGGGCGGCATCGACCTGACCCGTGATGTGCGCACGGACCCCGAAGCATCTTACCTGATTAACTTGCGCATTACGGCCACCGTCGGTGGCCGCGAGATGGCCCGCCTGCAACAGCTTGTTTATGCCCCGCCCGCTACCGCCTCGCCTTGAGGCCTTCACCATTCTGGAGCTGCTGGTGGTGCTGGTGGTTAGTTCGCTGCTCTTCGGCATGGCGTATGGGGCGCTGCGCCTGGTGCAGCGCCAGCAGCAAACCATCGAGCGCCACTCGGCCGCACTCGGACAAATCAGCACCTGGCAGGCCGCTTTGGCCGCTGACTTCCGGGCCAGCACGACCGTGGAGTTAACCCAGGACCGCATGCGTTGCCAGCGGCCGGATGGCCCCGTCTTCTATACCTACTATTATGCTGATTCAACCTTCGTGCGCGAGCAGGGAGAGGTCATCGACACGTTGCGCTTGCCCATTCGGGGTTGCACCTACTGGTGGCAAGGCCAGGCGCGCACTACGGGCCTAATTGACGAGGTAACATTATTGGGCGTAACGGCTCAAGACACTTTCTACCTGCAGGCGACCAGCCTCTATGCCGCTCAGCAGCTGGTACCACCTTTTTCCATTACTCCATGAGTGGTCTTCGCCTACAACCCACCGCTGCGCGCACGACCGCTGCCCGTCCCTCGGTCACCGACCAATTGGGCGCGCTGCTCAGCCGCGACCTGCACTTTGGCCGGGGAGGCAAGCCCTCGGCCAAGCAGCGGGAGGCCCTGTACCTGGAGCTGGGCATGCTGCTGGGGGCGGGAGTCGACATTAAAACGGCCCTCGATTTACAGGTACAGCAACATCGCCCGCCCCTGCGCCTCACACTGGAGCAGTTGCGCAGCGCCGTGGTGGGGGGCAGTACCGTTGCGGCGGCCCTGGAATCGTCGGGCTATTTCTCGGCCTACGAATATCACAGCGTGCGCATCGGGGAAGAAACGGGACGACTGGCCGATATTCTGGGTGAATTAGCGCGCTATTACACCCGGCAAATCAAGCAGCGCCGGCAGCTGGTGCAGGCCCTGGCTTACCCGGCGCTGGTGCTCAGCACGGCGGGCGGGGCCGTGCTGTTCATGCTGCGCTTCATCGTGCCCATGTTTGCCGACGTGTTTCGGCGCTTCGGGGGCGAGTTGCCCCCGCTCACGCAGGCCATCGTGCGGCTATCAGCCGGCGTGCGCGAACACGGGCTGCTGGGACTGGTGGTACTCGTGGGGCTACTCTTTGCAATGCGCGGGCTCAGGCGCGTGCCCGCGTATCGCTATGGCATGAGCAGGGCGCTGTTGCGCGTCCCAGTGCTGGGGCCGCTGCTGCGGGGCGTGTATATGGGCCGGCTGTGTGGCTCGCTGGCCCTGCTTACTGGCGCGCATGTCCCGCTACTACAAGCCCTGGCCCTGGCCCGGCAGATGCTCAGCTTTGCCCCGCTGGCGCGGGCATTGCAAGAGGTGGAGGCGCGGGTACTGCTAGGAGCACCGCTG